>NZ_JBSVZN010000029.1:0-127995 GCF_054052225.1 Methylobacterium sp. JK268
TAGGCGATGTCGAGCCGGCCCTTGCCCTCGGCCTCCAGCCGCTTGAGGATCTCGTCCTCGACCTGCAGGTTCCAGGCGAAGTCGTACTCGCCCGTCTGCAGCACCGCGCGGGCCGCCGAGACCGCGTCGCCCCCGCCCTTCATCTCGACCGAGTCGAAGAAGGGGCGGTTGGGCACGTGGTAGTCGGGGTTGCGGGTGCCGCGCACCACGTCGCCGGGCCGGAACTCGACGAACCGGTAGGGGCCGGTGCCGACCGGGGCGAGGTTCGTCGGCGCGTCGCGGGACTTGTCGCCGATATAGGGCTCGAACAGGTGCCTGGGGAGGATCATCCCGTCCGAGCCGACGAGGGGATGGGCCCAGAACGGCGTCGGCTTGTCGAACAGCACCCGGACCGTGAGGGCGTCGACCGCCTCGACGGTGAGGTCCTTGTAGGTGCCGGAAGTGGTGGTGGCCGTCGCCGGGTCGGCCGCGTAGCGCCACGTGAACACGACATCGTCGGCGGTGAAGGGCTTGCCGTCGTGCCATGTCACGCCGGGCTTGAGCTTCCAGACCACCGAGCGGCCGTCCGCCGCCACGGCGCCGTTCTCGCGACTCGGGATCTCGGCCGCGAGGACCGGGACGAGGTTCGCCTCGCCGTCCCAGGCCGCGAGGGGCTCGTAGAAGACCCGCGCCCCCTCCTTGTCCTTGGTGCCGACCGCGAAATGGGGGTTGAGCAGCGTCGGCGCCTGCCAGAACAGGAGCTTCAGCGGCCCGCCGCCGCCCGCCTTGCCGGGCGTGTAGCCGTCGCGCAGGCTGGCGCCCTGCGCGACACCCGCATGGGCGAGGATCGACCCGGCCATCGGGGCGGTGAGGCCGACCGCCAGCATCCGCCGCACGACCTCCCGGCGGGAGAGCCGCCCGGTCTTCGCCGCCTCGATCAGGGTCCTCAGGTGCCGCTCGGTCATCGTGCTCGAAGCTCCGCTCGTGAGGCCGGCAGCATGCCCGCATCACGTGCAATGACGCAAGGGAAGACGACAGCTCCCGGTCCGGTGACGCCTCGCATCGGATCCCGGCTCACGCCTCCTTGTACCAGTCGGCAAAGAAAGACAGAGAATTGTCCCAGCCGCTCAGCGGTCCCTGCAGCTTGATGTTCAGCCCCGAGATCTGCGCCCGATGCAACAGCGGCAGGACGTATTCCTTCACCGTGGCGTCGTTCATCCTGATGAACTGGGCGGCACGCTTGACCGGATCGAGCTCTTCCTGGGTGGCGCGATAGGCCGCGTCGGCCTCGGGGCTGTTCATCCGGCAGATGTTACGGCCCTGCCACTTGTTCTCCTTGGTCGCCGCCTCCCAGGACACGTATTGCAGCATGAACACGCCGGGATCGGCCTGGGTCATGTTCCAGGTATACATCTCCATGTCGGCGTAGAAATGCGGATAGGTATCCGGGTTGGCGACGTCGGAGGAGAAGAACACCGAGGCCGGGATCGATTTCAGCTCCAGCTCGATGCCGGCCTTCTGCGCGACCTGCTTGATGATCGCCTGGGTCTTCTGGCGGGGCGCGTTGATCGAGGTCTGGAACACGAACTTCAGCTTCTTCCCGTCCTTGGCCCGGATGCCGTCCGAGCCCTTCTTCCAGCCCGCCGCCTCCAGGATCTGCGCCGCCTTGTCGGGATCGAAGGCGAAGCTGGTGTTCTTCGACCGGAACTGCTCGGGGCCGTTGAGGACGTTGGCGGTGGCCCGGCCGGTCCGGCCGTAGATGTATTGCTGCACCGCCGCCCGGTTGACGATCAGGTTCACGGCCTCGCGCACGGCCGGGTCCGAGAAGGCCGGATGCTGGGTCTTGAGGGACGACCGCTCACCGTCGACCTCCGTCCAGGGGTCGGTGGCGTTGAGCAGGATGAATTCGAGGTTGCCGCCGTAGGCGATGTCGAGCCGGCCCTTGCCCTCGGCCTCCAGCCGCTTGAGGATCTCGTCCTCGACCTGCAGGTTCCAGGCGAAGTCGTACTCGCCCGTCTGCAGCACCGCGCGGGCCGCCGAGACCGCGTCGCCCCCGCCCTTCATCTCGACGGAATCGAAATAAGGCCGGTTCGGCAGGTGGTAGTCGGGGTTGCGGGTACCGCGCACCACATCGCCGGGCCGGAACTCGACGAACTTGTACGGGCCGGTGCCGACCGGCGCCAGATTCGCCGGCGCGTCACGGGACTTGTCGCCGGCATAGGCCTCGAACAGGTGCTTGGGGATCAGCATCCCGACATTGGCCACGAAGGCGTCGGCCCAGAACGGCGTCGGCTTGTCGAACAGCACCCGGACCGTGAGGTCGTCGACCTTCTCGACCTTGATGTCCTTGTAGGAGCCGATGGTGGTCGCCGCGGTGGCGGGGTTCGCGGCGTATCGCCAGTTGAAGACGACGTCGTCGGCGGTGAAGGGCTTGCCGTCGTGCCACTTCACGCCGGGTTTCAGCTTCCACACCACCGAGCGGCCGTCCGCCGCCACGCCGCCGTTCTGGCGGCTCGGGATCTCGGCCGCGAGGATGGGCGCGAGATTGCCCTCCGCGTCCCAGGCCGCGAGGGGCTCGTAGAAGACCCGGGAGCCCTCCTGATCCTTGGTGCCGACCGCGAAGTGGGGGTTGAGGAGCGTCGGGGCCTGCCAGAACAGCAGCTTGAGCGGCCCGCCGCCACCCGCCTTCGTCGGCTTGTAGCCGGCGCGCAGGTCGGCGGCCTGGGCGACCCCTTCGTGGGCGAGCATCATGCCGGCCATCGGCGCGGTGAGGCCGACCACCAGCATCCGCTGGACGAAATTCCGGCGCGAGAGCCGTCCGTCCTTGACCGCACCGATCAGGCTCCGCAGGTCCCGCTCGTTCATCGGCTTCGCCCTTCAGGTGTTGTGGCCGGCAGCATGCACCAGACGCCCGCTTCCGCAAGCCGGTGGCCGGCGCTTTACAAATCCCGGGCCATTCTCGTCCCCGGGATACTGACGATGCGCTTGGCTCCCGTGCATTCGGGAGCGTTCGCCCGGCGGCCCGCCTCCTGCATAAGGGGCGGTCACGACCCGACCGGGAGGAAATTCGATGGACAACCGCAACGGCGTCTGGCGGCAGGTCGACGCGCATAAGGCGCGGCTCCTCGCCCTGAGCGACCGGGTCTGGGGAACGCCGGAGGTCTGCTACACCGAGGAGCGCTCGGCCGCCGCCCACGCGGAGGAACTGCGCCACCAGGGATTCCGGGTGACCGAGGGCGTGGCCGGCATCCCGACCGCGCTGGTCGGCGAGGCCGGCGAGGACGGGCCGGTGATCGCGTTCCTGGGCGAGTACGACGCCCTGCCGGGCCTGAGCCAGGAGGCCGGGGTCGCCGAACACCGGCCGATCGAGACGGGCGGGCACGGCCATGGTTGCGGGCACAACCTGCTCGGTTCGGCGGCCCTGCTGGCCGCCACGGCGCTGAAGGACTGGCTCGCCGAGACCGGCCAGCACGCCCGGGTGCGCTACTACGGCTGCCCGGCCGAGGAGGGCGGGGCCGCCAAGGCCTTCATGGTGCGGGAGGGCGCCTTCGCGGATGCGGACGCGGCGATCACCTGGCACCCGGCGAGCTTCTGGGAGGTGGCGCCGCCGCTGGCGCTGGCCAACACCCGGGCCGATTTCGTGTTCACCGGCCGGGCGAGCCACGCGGCGGCGGCCCCGCATCTCGGGCGCAGCGCCCTCGACGCGGTCGAATTGATGAATGTCGGCGTCAACTACATGCGCGAGCACATGCCGAGCGACGCCCGGGTGCACTACGCGCTGCTCGACACCGGCGGCATCGCCCCGAACGTGGTCCAGGCCCATGCCCGGGTGCGCTACTCGATCCGCGCCCGCGACCTGCCCGGCATGCGCGAACTCGTCGACCGGGTGCGGCGGATCGCCGAGGGTGCCGCCCTGATGACCGAGACCCGGATGGAGATGCGGGTGGTCAGCGCGGTCTCGGACCTCGTCGGCAACACGCCGCTGGAGGAGACCCTGCACGCGGTCATGGAGGATCTCGGACCCCCGCCCTTCGACGAGGAGGACCGCGCCTTCGCGCGCGCCATCCGGGCCACGCTCACGCCCGGGGACATCGCGGCGGTGTGGCGGGCGATCGGCCTGAAGCCGACGGACGCGCCGCTCGCCGACTTCCTGGTGCCCCTCGACGCGCGGCGCAACCCGGCGATCGGCTCTACCGATGTGGGCGACGTGAGCTGGGTGGTGCCGACCGTCCAGGCCCACGCCCCGACGGTGGCGATCGGCACGCCCTTCCACACCTGGCAGGTGGTGGCGCAGGGCAAGAGCCCCGCCGCCCACAAGGCGATGGTGCAGGTGGCCAAGGCCATGGCGGCGACGGGCGCCGCGCTCGTGATGAATCCGGGCCTGATCGACGCCGCGAAGGCGGACCTGGCGGACCGGACGGGGGAGGGCTACGTCTCGCCCCTGCCGCCGGAGGTCGCCCCGCCGCTCGACATGTCGCGCGGCTGAGGCGGGCCGCTTCTCTCCCGGTCAGGGATTGGGATTGCCGCGCAGGCCGCTGGCGAGTTCGCGGTTGATGCGGATCAGGGCCGCGAGCTTCTCGGCGTGGGGCTCGATCATCACGTCGAAGGTGCGGCTGAACACGAAGGCGCCGAGGCGGGCCATCGAGTCCTTGAGATCCTGCGGCAGCGGCGCGTTGGGCTCGGTGGCGGCCGTCGAGAGCAGCGTCCAGACCTTCTGGTTGAAGCTGAGCGCCTCGTGAAGCGCCGGCTGCTGCTCGTCCCAATTGTCCTGGATCGCCTGGAGACGCGCCGCCGCCTTGATCAGGACGGCCGCCTCGGCCTCGCGGGGCGTCAGCGCCGCCTGGGAAGCCTTGGCATAGGCGTTGGCTCCATAGCTCATCGGGTGCGGTTCCTCCGGACCGGCCATTCAGGGCCGGGGAACACTCGCAGCCGAGCGTTAAACTTGGGTTGTGATCGGGGTGCCATAAGGGCGCCGCGGAACGACCGGGGCTCTGCCCTGAATCCGCTACGATGTCGGATCATGCAGCCGCCGCTATGCTGAATTTCGTGCTCGGCGCCATCGCGGGCGCCCTGATGGCTCTGGTGGCGACGATCGCGGCGGTCCGGAACCCGGACGTTCAGGTCCGCATGGGGCTGGTGCGGCCAGAGGCACCGGTCGTCCCGGTGCGCCGGCCCGAGCCCCTCTGCCCGGCGCCGCCGATCTCACCGAGCCTCGCGGCCATTGCGCCGGTCGGCCAGCCCGAGATGCTGTTCGCCCGCCGCCGCTTCTGGTCGGTGGCGCCGCGCTGAGCGGGGCGTCGCGCGGCGCCCTCAGAAGGTGCTGAGCAGGACCATCACCACGGTGGTGGCGGCCGTCGAGCCGAGGAAGCCGCACAGGGCGGCCGCGAAGGAGTGAGCGCCCGGAACGGCGGCATCGACGCGGGGAGCGGTTTCGGTGAGGGTGGACTCGGTGGCCATCGGGGTCTCCCAGGGGCACGGGTTCGTTGAGGACAGGAATGCCTGCGCGGCGGCGGCGGCGTCCGTGCGGATTCGCACCCGCGGCCACGCGGCGGGGTCAGTCACAGCGGAAGGCGCGCTTCTCCACGCGCACCGAACGCAGGGCGCCGCGCAGGTCGATGGCCGCGAGGCCGGCGCCGCATTCCTCGAAGCGGTCGCGGGCATCCTCGTAGCGGTCCTCGACATCGCCGAGCGTGTCGCAGACCCGGTCGCGGTCGCCGAGGCGGGCGTCCTGGCGGGCCTGGAACCGCAGGGCGGCGGCCTCCTCCATCTTGCGGTGGGCCGGCGCGCAGGTGGCGGGCTGGGCGAGGGCGGGGGCCGCCGCGGCCGCAAGCGCGGCCGTCAGCGGCAACAGGACGAGACGGAGGTGTGGCGTCATCGCTGAAAGCTCGATTGGGATCTGGGGCCGACCGGGGCGGCGCCCGCCCTCGGGGAGGGCGTGCCGCGCAACCCGGAGGCCTCCGAGAAACGGCGACGTCCGGCCAGGGTTCCGGCTTTTTCGCAGCTGCGAGCGCCAGCGGTCCGCGCGCCACGCCCCCTTCCTGGCATGGTGAAGCGTTCGCCTTTCGCCGAATGGAGCGGGGGAGACCGCTCTCTCCGCGTCCGGCGAGCGTGTTCACACTTCGCCTATCGGCATGAAAAAGCTTTTCTTTCGCAATTGCTTGAGCGAACTGAAGAGACCCGCGGGATCCCCTCTCCCGCACGGGAGAGGGGTTCCCCGCGCCACATCCAGGAACCATCGCGTGTCGACGCAAGTATTTGCCCTGTTTTATTTTTCGCGTTCTATGCATCCGCTAGCCGCGCCCGCTCACGCGCCGAAGTAAGACTGCGTAAGCCCGCAGAGACGGGCGGGTCCGGGCGCGCCCACCATCCCCCTGCCCGCCCGGCGCGCTAGCTCCCGCCCATGGCCATCTACTTCACCAGCGACACGCATTTCGGCGATCCGCGCATCCTGCGCATCGACCGGCGTCCCTATCCATCTCTCGCGGAGCACGATGCCGACCTGACCGCCCGCTGGAACGCGGTCGTCGGCCCCGACGACACCGTCTGGCACCTGGGGGATTTCGCTCTCGGCCTAGCCCCGGAGCGGGTCCAGGCGCTCCTCGACGGGCTCAACGGCGTCAAGCACCTCATCATCGGCAACAACGACGGGCCGGACACGCTCGCGGCGACGGGCTGGACCAGCGTCCAGCACTACGCCGAGATGACCCTCGACGGCACGCCTCTCGTCCTGTGCCACTACCCGTTCCGGACCTGGAACCGCATGGGGCGCGGCGTCGTCGACCTGCACGGCCATTCCCACGGCAAGCTGAAGCCGATGCCGCGCCAGTACGACGTCGGTGTCGACGTGTTCGGGTTCGGCCCGGTCACCCTCGCCACGGTCCTGGCCTCCCGCAGCCGGCGGCGCGCCGGCCCGTGAACTCAGGCGCGGCTTCGCCGTTGACGGATCCTGATCCAGGGTCCCGCCGCGTGCTTCGCCTCATCACCTACAACGTCCGCCGCTGCCTGGGGACCGACGGCCGGCTCTCGCCCGCGCGCATCGCCGAGGTGCTCGCCCCCTGCCGGCCGGACGTGGTCGCCCTGCAGGAACTCGATGTCGGGCGGCTGCGCTCTGGAGGCGTGGACCAGGCCCACGCCATCGCCGAGCAGCTCGGCATGCGGGCGCATTTCCACGCCGCCCTGCGGGTGATGGAGGAGCAGTACGGCAACGCCATCCTCACCCGCCTGCCCTCCCGCCTGGTGCGCGCCGAGGCGCTGCCGGGGGCGGCGGGGCGCCCGCACCGCGAACCCCGCGGCGCCCTCTGGGCCGCGGTCGCGGCGGGCGGGGCGGAGGTCCAGGTCATCGCCACCCATCTCGGCCTCGGCCGCCGCGAGCGCACCCTGCAGGCGGAGGCCCTGCTCGGGCCGCGCTTCCTCGGCGATCCCGCCTGCCACCCGCCCCTGGTGCTGGCGGGCGACCTCAACGCCGTGCCGGCCTCCGCCGCCTACCGGCGCCTCGCCCGGCGGCTCCGGGACGCGCAGGCGGTGGCGGGCGTCGGGCACCGCCAGCGCACCTTCCCGTCCCGCTGGCCGATCCTGCGGCTCGACCACGTCTTCGTGAGCGAGGGCCTGCGGGTGCGCCGCGCCGAGGCCCTGAATGGGCCGCTGGCGCGGGTGGCCTCCGATCACCTGCCGCTCCTCGTCGACCTGGAGGTGGTCACCCCGGCGGCGGACCTGCCGCGGGCGGTCGCGGCGGGGGCGGCGTGATGGCGGAGACGAGCGAGCGCCGCCGCCGCTGGACCCTGATCACCACGGCGCTCAGCGTGGCGCTCGGGGCCTTCCTGCTCTACCGGACGCTGAGCGGCTACAGCCTCGCCGACCTCGCCGCCGCCGTGCGGGCGATCCCCGCCGGCCGCCTCCTCGCGGCGGGCGGCTTCGCGGCCGGGAGCTACCTCTGTCTCACGGTGGGGGATTGGCTCGCCCTGAGGGCGATCGGCCGCCCCCTCCCCTACCGCACCGTGATCGTGGCGGCCTTCGTGGCGCTCGGCGTCGGCCACAGCATCGGCCTGTCGGGCCTGAGCAGCGGCGCGATCCGCTACCGCTTCTATTCCCGCCACGGCCTCACGCTCGCCGAGAGCGCCAAGATGGTGCTGGTCTGCGGCCTCACCGTGGCGCTGGGCCTGATGGCGCTCGGCGCCCTCGCGCTGCTGCTCCAGCCCGGGCTCGCCCAGGGCGTGACGGGGCTCGGCCGCCCGGCCCTCACCGGGGTGGCGCTCGCCGGCTTGGCCGGCGTCGGGCTCTACGTGGCGGCGGCCTTCCTGCGGCGCCGGCCGGTCACCCTCTGGCGCTGGTCGATCGAGGTCCCGTCCGGGCCGGTCGCGCTCGCCCAGGTGGCGGTGGGGTCGGTGAACTTCGCCCTGGTCTCGGCCTGCCTGCACCAGGTGCTGGGGGCGGTCTCGGACGTAGCCTATCTCGCGGTCGCCTCGGTCTTCGTGATCGCCAACGCGGCGGTGCTCGTCACCAACGTGCCGGGCGGGGTCGGGGTGATCGAGAGCGTGGTGGTGCACCTCCTGCCGAAGACCGACGTGATCGGGCCGCTCCTCGCCTTCCGCTTCGTCTACTTCCTGGTGCCGCTGGGGCTCGGGCTCCTGGTCTTCGCCGGGGCGGAGGTGGTGTTTCGGCGCCGGGGTGCCGGGAGCCCTGCCGCCCCGCCCGCGGTCGTCACGCCGGCGGCTTCTCCCACTCCATGATGTGGAAGTAGGGCACGCGGCGGTAGCGGGCGGCCTTGGCCGGATCGCCGCCGACCGGCTCGGGCTCGTCGAAGTGGCGAAGGATCAGGCCCCGCCCGAGCAGCAGCCCCAAATAGGCGGCGAGCGGCCGGTGCCAGTTGAGGATCCGAATCCCGCGCCACGCCGCCCAGTAACGGCGCGCGTCGAGGTAGTGGTCGATGCGGTAGCGGGGCTCGCCGTCGGCGTCCCGCACCCAGCCGTCCGGTGCCCCCGCGGTGATGAAGCTCGTCAGGTTGGCGATCAGCAGCGTGCCGCCGGGACGCAGAGCCGCGACGACCCGGGTCAGCGCCTCGGCCACGTCGTCGATGTCGATCAGCGTCAGGTAGCTCACCGCGAGGTCGAAGCTGCCGGCGGGCAGGTCCATCTCCTCGGCCCGGGCGAGGCGGTACTCGCCCTCCGGATCCTGCCGCCGCGCCGCCGCGAGGAGATCGGCGGTCGGGTCGATGCCGAGGGTGCGGATGCCCTCCGCCCGCATCATCCGGCAGAAACGGCCCTCGCCGCAGCCGACGTCGAGGGCCGTGCGAAAGCCGCGCCCGCGGATCCGCGCCAGCATCGGCGCGTCGAGGACGAAGCGGCGGCCGTAATCGCCCGCCTCGCCGATCTCGGTGATCCAGGCTTCCGCCGAAGCATTCCAGCCGTTCGAATCGGAGGTCATGAGGGCGCTCCCGACGAGGGCGGCCTCCATAGAGCAGCGGCTTCCGCTTGGGAAGCCAGCCCCTCAGCTCCCGAACGGCCGCTCCGGGTCGAGGAGGTCGCCGCTGCCGAGCAGCGGCTCGACGAGGCCCTCCTCCTCGGGCACCTCGAAGGGCCTGAGGCCCCGCGGGCCGGTATTCAGGCGCTCCACTGCCCGCTTGAGCGAGCCCTCCTCCCGGATCGCCGCCGTGACGGCGGCCGGATCGGTCCCGAGATGCTCGGCCAGCAGCCGGTCGCGCAGGCGCGCGATGGCGGCCCGCGTGCGGTCGTCGGTTCCCTCGATCGCGAGGTCGCACTCGGTGTCGAGGGCGACCGAGCGGTTGTTGAGGTTCGACGAGCCCACCCGCAGCGCCGTGTCGTCGGCGATCAGGAGCTTCGAATGCACCAGCACTTGGCAGGCGTCGTCCTGGCCCGGTTCCGGCGCCGGCGCGGCGCAGGGCACCGCCGGGTAGGCGAGCAGGAAGCGGCCATGCCGGTCGGCGGCGCGCAGGCGGCGGATCAGGCGGTCGCGCGGCGCCCCCATGGCGACCCGCTCGGTGAGGTTGTGGGAGCGGCGGGTCAGGACCACCACGACGTCCGGCCCGTCGGGCCGCTCCAGGATCTCGGCCAGCACGTCGCCCACGTAGCGCGCGGTGAGGTACTGCGCCTCGATGTAGAGCGCGTGCCGGGCGCTGCGCATCAGGTCCGCGGTGAGCGCCGCCGCCTCCTCGACGGAGGGCTGGTCGTCGAGGAGCGGCATGGTGCGGGCGATGGCGACCGGCACGTCCGCGAAATCGGGAACGAGGTCGCGCGGCCAGGGCGGCGCGGCCGGCGCGGGTTCGAGGACCTCCCCGGTGGCGTCCCGCCAGCGGTCCCGCACCAAAGCGGCCACCGCGGCGGCCGCCTCGCCGTCTACCGCCATGTGGGTGTCGTGGACCGGGCCGTAGGGTTCGCCGTCGGGATCGCGCCGCCGCGGATCCTCGGCCCGGTGCGCGGGCGTGTCCCAGCGCTGCACCGTCAGGTCCATGCCGCCCACGAAGGCGAGGGTGTCGTCGACGCAGACGATCTTCTGGTGATGCGCCGCGTAGAGGGGATGGCGGGTGTCGAGCTTGACCCGGATGCGCGGGTGGCGCTGCCACTCCGCCCCGAACAGCATCGGCAGCGTCTCGCCCGGCCCGTGCAGGGTGCCGACGCTCCAGATCAGGATGCGCAGCTGCAAGTCGGGCTTGCCCTCGACGAGGCCGCGCAGGAAGGGGCCGAGCGGGGGCGACTCGCTCTCCGGCGCGTCCTCCCGCAGGCGGATGCGCCCGTCGAAGTCCCAGCCCACGATGGTGATCGACCGCGCGGCGCCGCGGAAAGCCGCCTCGAGCGCCGCGAAATAGGCCTGCCCGTCGATCAGCACGGCGGCCCGGGCGGCGCGGGCCACTCGCCAGCAATTCCGGCCCGGGGCGAACAGGGTCGGGCCGGAGGGGCTCCGGGATGCGGCGAGCGGCGCGGCGCCCGCGACGGCGTGATCCATCCTCATCCTGACGACCGACGGTCTCCCTGGCCTGCCGCCTCTCCGGCGGGGCGCCCCTCCAGAACACCTCAGGCGCGGGAGCGTTGCAGGGCACTGCCCGCGGCACAGCGGCCGCGGTCCGGAGTTTTTCGCACTGCAACGAACAGGCATAATCCACCACCGAAAAGCAGCCCAACAGCCGCGCTTTCGAACAGAACAGGCTCGACTAGAATTCCTGTGTCTTTCGTATCGTCTTGAACTTCCTGTCCCGCGCCACGTTGAGACCCCCGACGGACATTGGAAAGGATCGAACATGCGGACGACAGCGATGGCGCTCGCGGGTGCCCTGGTGGTGGGCTTGGGCGGCGCGGCGCTGGCCCAGGCGCCGGCCCCGGGCGGCAGCACCGAGCGCAACATGAACAACCCGGCCAGCGTGAAGAGCAATGCCGAGAAGGGCATGCCGGGGCGTGACACCCCGGTGGCCGGCACGGCGCCGACGGCGGGTCCGGCCGCGACCGGCACCGTGACGAGCCCCGCGACCGGCACCGTCCCGAAGCCCACCGACCCGACGCCGAACCGCTGAGGCGCGGGCCCATCGGCCGACCGGATGCGGCGGCCGGGGCGCGAGCCCCGGCCGTTTCTCATGGTAACGGCGACGCGACGGGCTCGACGGAATTACCGATGACACGCCATCTTCCGGCCGGCCACGAAGGTGGAAGGATCGGGACGGGATCGTGCACTACGGCAAGTCGGACATCATCGCGGCCTGCGGCCCGCTCGCCGTCCAGAAGGGTGCGGACTACCTCCGGACCGGTCACGTCGTCGAGGCCAGGTCCGACGGGGAGGGCGCGATCGAGGGCGTGGTGGCGGGCAGCGGGACGAGGCCCTACGTCCAGGTGATCTCCGTGGCCCCCACGGCGCGCGGCCGCCGGATCAACGGCGCCTGCACCTGCCCGGTGGGCGTCAACTGCAAGCACGTGGCGGCGGTCTTGCTCGCCCATCTGGAGAAGACCGCCGGGGCGGGATCCGAGGCCGGGGGCACCGACCAGGCGGAGAAGCGTCTCCAGCGCCTGCTGGCGCCGCCGCCCGCCCGGCCGGGCCTGAGCCCCGACGGGCTGCCGCCTGCGCTGGCGGAGTGGCTCGCCCGCCTGGACCGCGCGCGGGCGACCGCGGACGAGGAATACCCGCCCGAGATCAACCAGCGGCTGGTCTACCTCCTCGGTCCGCTCGCCGTGGACGAGGGCCGCCCGCACCTCGCCGTGCGGGTGATCTCGACGCGGCTCCTCAAGAACGGCCGCTTCTCGGAGACGGGGCGGTCCTACGCGCTGCCGCCCGGCAGCGCGGAGCCGGCACGGTTCGTGCGCCCCTCCGACCGGCGCATCCTGCGCCTGCTGCAGGTCATGGGGCCGTCATGGATCCACTCCGTGAACTGGGGCCAGTCCACCGTCTACGATCTCTCGGGCGCGGAGGGCGCGGAGATCCTGGCGGCGCTCCTCGCCACGGGCCGCGCGCGCTGGGACTCCCCGAACGGCCCGCCCCTCGCGGCGGGCCCGCCGCGCCCCGGGCGTTTCGCGTGGCGCGAGGAGGGGGACGGGCTGCGGGGCGACCTCACCTGCGAGGGCCCCGGCACCGTGCTGGCGGCGACGCCGCCCGTCTACGTCGACCCGGAGGCCGGCCTCGTCGGGCCGGTCGAGACCGGGCTCGCGCCGCGGATCGCCGGAGCCCTGGCGTCGGCGCCGCCGATCCCGGCCGAGGCGGTCCCGGCCCTCGACGCCGCCCTGGCGCAGCGGCCTCCGGACCTCGCGGCCCACCGTCCGCCGACGCGCCCGGCGGAGCGCCTCGCCGTCGCGCCGGTCCCGGTGCTGCGCCTCGCCCGCGGGGACCTGATGCAGGGCACGGGCTACGGCTTCGGCGCCTACACGATCACGCATCTCGACACCGTGGGCATCGCGCAGCTCGGCTTCCGCTACGGGCCCGTGCGGATCCCCCTCGGCGAGACGCGCGCGGTGGTGCCGCGCCTCGCGGAGGGCAAGCTCTACGAGGTGAGACGCGACCCTGCCGCCGAGCGCGCGGCGGCGCGGCGGCTCCTCTCGGAAGGCTTCGTTCCGGTGGCCGACCGCTATCCCGCCGACACCGCCCACGCCCGGGACTTCGTCCCCGAGGGCGGCGAGGCGGCGTGGTCGGAGCGCCAGTACCGGGTCCTGCCCCGGCTGCAGGAGGCGGGCTGGGAGATCGAGACCGCGCCCGACTTCCCGCAGCCGCTGGTGCGGGCCGACGGCGCCTTCGACGCGGTGATCGGCGAGGGCTCCGGCATCGACTGGCTGGAGCTGCAGCTCGGCGTCGAGGTGGACGGGCAGCGGATCGACCTCGTCGAGCCGATCTTCTCGCTGCTGCGCCGGCCGGGCTTCGACCCCGCCGTCCTCGCCGGGGAGGACGGGATGCCGATCATGCTCTCCCTCGACGACGGGCGGGTGCTCGCCCTGCCGCCGGGCCGCCTCGGCGGGATCGTGGCGGCGATCCACGAACTGCTGGTCGGCCGGGGCGACATCGGGGCGGCCGGCCGGATCCGCCTGTCGCGGGCCGATGCGGCGAGCCTCGCGGCCCTGGAGGCGGCGGGCAAGGAGGGCCTGGTCTGGCGCGGCGGCGAGGCGATCCGCGCCATGGGCCGGCGGCTGATCGAGGCCGGCGGCATCCCGCCGGTGGAGCCGCCCCCCGGCTTCCTGGCGAGCCTGCGGCCCTACCAGCGCCAGGGCCTCGCCTGGCTGGCCTTCCTGCGCGAGGCCGGGTTCGGCGGCGTGCTCGCGGACGACATGGGGCTCGGCAAGACCGTCCAGGCCCTGGCGCTGGTCGCGCTGGAGAAGGCGGAGGGGCGCCTCGACCGGCCGGTCCTGGTGGTGGCGCCGACCAGCCTGATGGGCAACTGGCGGCGCGAGGCGGAGCGCTTCGCCCCGAACCTGCGCGTCTGCACGCTGCACGGGCTCGACCGCAAGGAGCAGTTCGGCGCCATCGCCGAGCACGACCTCGTGCTCACCACCTACCCGCTCGTCACCCGCGACCACGTGGTGCTGAAGGAGCAGGAATGGCACATGCTGCTCCTCGACGAGGCGCAGGCGATCAAGAACCCGGACGCGCAGACCACCCGCCAGCTGCACGGGCTGCGGGCGCGCCACCGCTTCTGCCTCACCGGCACGCCGATGGAGAACAACCTGGCGGAGGTGTGGTCCCTGTTCTCCTTCGCCTGCCCGGGCCTGCTCGGCGAGCGCCGGGACTTCGCCCGCCTGTGGCGCACCCCGATCGAGAAGCACGGCGACCCCGCCCGCAGCCGGCTCCTCGCGCGGCGCCTCAAGCCCTTCCTGCTGCGGCGGACCAAGGAGGAGGTCGCCCGCGACCTGCCGCCCAAGACCGAGATCGTCGAGCGCGTCGATCTCGGGGCGGCCCAGCGCGATCTCTACGAGTCGATCCGCCTCGCCATGCACGCGCGGGTGCGCGCCGCCATCGCCGCGAAGGGCTTCGCGCGCAGCCGCATCGTGATCCTGGACGCGCTCCTGAAGCTGCGGCAGGCCTGCTGCGACCCGCGCCTGCTCAAGCTCGACAAGCGCCCCAAGGCGGCCTCGGCCAAGCTCGACCGGCTCGACGAATTGCTGGAGGCGCTGCTCTCCGAGGGGCGGCGCGTGCTGGTCTTCTCGCAATTCACGTCGATGCTCGACCTGATCAAGCCGCGCCTGACCCTGGCCAGGACGCCCTTCCTCGAACTCACCGGCCGCACCCGCGACCGGGCCGAGGTGCTGCGCCGCTTCGAGGCGGGCGAGGCGCGCGTCTTCCTGATCAGCCTCAAGGCCGGCGGCACGGGCCTCAACCTCGTCGCCGCCGACACGGTCGTCCTCTACGACCCGTGGTGGAACCCGGCCGTGGAGGAGCAGGCGGTCGACCGCGCCCACCGGATCGGCCAGGACAAGCCGGTCTTCGTGCACAAGCTCGTGGCGGCCGGCACCATCGAGGAGAAGATGGAGCAGCTCAAGGAGAAGAAGAGCGCGCTCGCCGACGCGCTGTTCGACCACGAGGGGGCGCCGACCAGCGCGCTCACGGCGGAGGACCTCGACCTGCTGCTGGGGAGCGTGACGGGATCCGCGTGATCGACGCGGATCCCACGTCACGGGCCCGACCGGCAGAGCCTCGCTCCCCGGCGGAGCTTCGTCCGCAGGCCCGAGCAAAACCGACTTCCGCATCCCCCGCGCGCGGCGGTGACGTCGTGCCGCTGCGGCGGCCGTCGTGCCAGCACGATGATCCTCCAAAGCATCACGCTGCGTTCCGATGTCGAATGCCGCCTCGCCGAGGCACCGAGGCATTCGGGAACACAACGTACGCGTTCAGACTTAGGCCATTTGGATCTTCGATAGACACATCACACGACGTTCGTTCATCATTTCTTATACATTCTGATTGGTAGTCGAGCGGCGACACCTGCGTGCTCCCGGCCCGCAAGACTCCTCCCGAACATCCCCGAGACCTCCCATGCGCTCGCTCAACACCCTCCGGATCGTGGCGCGGCTCAGTCTCGCCTTCGGGAGCCTGGTGGCGATCACCCTCGTGGTGAACGCCCTGAACTTCGTGAATTCCCGGTCGATCGAGGAGCGGATCGGCTGGACCGAGCATACCCACGAGGTGCTCGGCGCCGTCGACGCCGTCGTGGCGGCGATGCTCAACCAGGAGACCGGCCTGCGCGGCTACCTCGTGGCGGGCGAGCCGCAATTCCTGGCGCCCTATCGCGAGGGGCGGGCGGGCTACCAGGTGGCCCTCGACGCGGCGCGGCGCCTGACGCGCGACAACCCCGGCCAGCAGGCGCGCCTGTCCGACTTCGACCGCCTCGCCCAGACCTGGATGCGCGACGTCGCCGAGCGGGAAATCGCCCTGATGGCGGAGCCGGCCACCCGCGAGCAGGCCCGCGCCATGGTGTCGAGCGGCGCCGGCAAGACGTCGATGGACGCCCTGCGGGCGAAGGCCGCCGAGATCCGGGGGGTCGAGACCGATCTCATGGCCGGCCGCCGGCGGGAGCAGGAGGCGAGCTTCCGCTTCGCCTCCGCGACGAGCCTGGTCGGGACGCTGGCGAGCCTGCTCGTTGCCGGACTGATGTCCTGGTTCGTGGCGCGCACCCTCGCCGCACCGATCCGCGCGATGACCGCGCTGATGGGGCGCCTGGCGGACGGGGACAAGACGGTGGCGGTCGACGGGCTCGACCGCGCCGACGAGGTCGGCGACATGGCCCGGGCCGTGGAGGTGTTCAAGCGCAACGCCGTCGAGGCCGAGCGCCTCGCCGCCGCCCAGGCCACCGAGGACGAGGCGCGGATGCGCCGGGCGCGCGTCCTCGACGAACTGACCCGGGAGTTCGAGCGGACCGTCTCGGCCCTGACGGGGGGCCTCGCGGGGGCCGGGACCGAGATGGAGGCGACGGCGCGCGCGATGTCGGAGGTGGCCGAGGAGACCACCCAGCAGACCGTCGCGGTGGCGGGAGCGGCCTCGCAGACCTCCACCAACGTCCAGACGGTGGCGGCGGCCAGCGAGGAGATGACGGCCTCGATCGGCGAGATCGTCCAGCAGGTCGGCCAGTCCTCCCGCATGGCCGCGAGGGCCGTGGACGACGCCCGGCGCACCGACGCGACGGTGCAGCGCCTCGCCGAGACCGCGGCGCGGATCAGCGGCTTCGTGGCGACCGTCTCCAGCATCGCCAGCCAGACCAATCTGCTCGCCCTCAACGCGACGATCGAGGCGGCGCGGGCCGGGGCGGCGGGGCGCGGCTTCGCGGTGGTCGCCTCCGAGGTCAAGGAATTGGCCGGCCAGACCGCCAAGGCCACGGACGAGATCGGCGCCCGGATCGGCGAGATCCAGGGCGCGACGCAGGAGGCGGTGGCCGACATCCGGCAGATCGGGCAGGTGATCGAGGAGATGTCGACCTTCTCGGCGAGCATCGCGGCGGCGATGGAGGAGCAGGGCAGCGCGATCCAGGAGATCGCCCGCAGCGTGCAGCAGGCCGCGCGCGGCACCGAGCAGGTCACCGAGACGATCGGCGGCGTGCGGGAGGGGGCGGGCCAGACCAGCGCTTCGGCCGGGCAGGTTCTCGGTGCCTCGCAGGAGCTGGCGCGTCAGCTCGAGACGCTGACCCGGGAGGTGGGCGACTTCCTCGGCCGCGTGAAGGCCGCCTAGAGCATTTTCTGCGACGAAGCGGATACCGGCTCGTCGCAGAAAATGCCTAAAAATCAGAGACTAGAGCAGTGTCCGATTACACCGCGATCGGTTACTGCTCCAGAGCGGTTCCCGCTGACGCGGACGCCGTCCGGCGCCGGAACAACGGCAACCGGGACGACCGACAGCAGGGTTCGCGGTTCACTTCGATCGAAGCCGCTCCCGGGAGCGCGCCGGCCCTACCGCGCGGGGCCGAGCGGCGGGTCGGGGCGGCCGGCGGGCGACGGGGAAGGTTGCCTCAGGATGCTGACGCTCTCGACTTGTCGACGCCGCGCCCAGGGCTCTGGCGTCCGGGCCTGACGAGGGCGCGCGAACGGAACCAGCGGTCAAGTCCAATGACCGCTGATCTCAGACCTCCTCGACCGCCGGCTCGGCGAGGGGCGGCGTCGCCTCCGCCGGGGCCGTGCGCATCCGCGCGAGGCTCATCTGATGCTCGCACCACCGCCAGACCTGGGGCCGGTCGTTCGCCCGGTCGACGAGCGGACGGCCGCGGTAGCTCGGCGTGGCCGTCTCGACCGGCAGCGTCCGGTTCTCGATCTGCGCCAGAACCGCGTTGGCCACGACGTCGCTCTCCCAGGCGGTCGTGCGCCGCGAGGCGACCCGCGCGCAGGTCTCCCGGCGGGCCGTCATCGCGGCCTCGTCCGTGTTCAGCGCCGTCAGCAGCGCGTGGGCGAGCGATTCCGCGGATTGATAGGCCAGGAGTGCAGTGCCGTCCTCGTAATCGAAGAGATTGTTGTACCGGTAGAGGTCGACCGGAATACATCCGGCCGCCATCATCTCGAACGGGATCCGCGACGGATTCGTCAGGCTGAGGCAGAGCCCGACGGAGCAGCGATTGTAGAGGAGATTGATCTCCTTGAGGTCGAGGATGAGACCGAGATTCTCGATGCCGAGCGATGAGTGGATCGCGTCGTTGCTGCCATAGGCGTAGATCTTGACGCTCGGATCGACCCTCTTCACGAGCTCGAGCGCCCCCAGGGCCATGCGGGACAGGCGCCGCGGCTTCTCCGGCTGGTATAGGAAGCAGATCGCCCGCTCCCTCTCGACCGTCTCGACCCGTCTGTAGACGGTGGGATCGATGCCGAGGCCGGACGACACGGCCACGCCGCCGCACAGGTTCGGGATGACGTGCGACAGCCAGCGGCCGATGGTGTGGTGGGTCAGGCCGTAGGAGTAGCTGTTCTCCGCGTCGACGTAGATGTCGTTGACGGGATTGAACGAGGCCTCGAAGTCCTGAACCAGGTATCCCCGGTGGGCTACCGAGGGCAGCTCCGCGACGAACCGCGCCGAGTGCGCGATCGTGGCGAGCGCGTAGTCGGCCGGGATGTGCCGGTGCCAGCGCGAGTGGATGAAGGCCGGGGTCTCGCCGAGCCACTCCTCGACGAGGTGCAGCCCGTCCCCCTCGCCTTCGACGAAGCAGTGGAGCTCGAATCCCAGGTCCTGGATCGCCTTCGCGGCCTTGTAGATGGTCCGGTGGCCGCCCGAGCCCAGGAGCGGCGACGGGGCGTAGACGTTGACGCGGCCGAAGCTGCGCCGCGCGCGCCGCGCCTGGATGGCCGACAGCGCCACCGGCACGGTGAGGCGCTGCTCGATCCGGCCGCGCTCCCAGAACGCCGACACCTGGCTGCAGCCGTAGAGCGCCTCCGGCCAGCGCATGCCCCGGGCGGCCGACCACAGGCCGTGATGCAGCTCCGCGCCCGGGGGCATCTCCAGGAGCCCCTCGACGCTCTGGTCCTTCGACAGGACGTCGACTTCGCCGGTTCCGAAGGTCTCGTTGTGCTCCAGGGCCAGGAAGGCGTCGGCGACCACCGCGGGCGGCGTCTGCGTGAGCGCGACGATGAGGGCCTGCGCGAGGCCCCGGAGGTCGGCGGCCG
This sequence comes from Methylobacterium sp. JK268, assembly GCF_054052225.1. Lineage (NCBI taxonomy): Bacteria > Pseudomonadati > Pseudomonadota > Alphaproteobacteria > Hyphomicrobiales > Methylobacteriaceae > Methylobacterium > Methylobacterium sp. JK268. The sequence goes on from NZ_JBSVZN010000029.1 coordinate 19,026, forward strand.
TGAGCCCGTGGAGCCGCACGTAGTCGGCGATCGGGCGCACGGCCGCCAGCATGCCGCGCTGGATGGGCGCGATGAACTCGGTGATGACGCGCTCCTCGGCCTCGACGACCGTGCGCCGCGCGTGGAACTTGCCGTCCACCTCCTCGTAGGCCGCCACTGAGCCGCCCGCGGCGTTGAAGATCATCTCCAGGGGGGCGACCTCGGAGACGAACGAGGACAGGTGGTCGTGGTTCTCGTCGTAGAGCCAGCCGGATTTCCCGCAATTCTGCGGCTGCCGGTTCAGGAACTTGAGCAGGCCGAGATAATGCCCCCGCACCGGGGCGGTCGTCAGATGGGCGACGTTGTCCTGGATCGTGCCGCGCCAACCGATATCGACGATGACGACGGGCTCGCGTCCCTCGGCCGGGACGCCCCTCTCGCGCAGGTAGCCGCCGAGCGTGCGCCGCTGCTGCGCCAGGCGCTCCGCGAGATGCCGGCCGAAGGCCTCGTCGGCCAGCAGGGCGCGAAACCGCTCGTCCGCCCAGGGATACACGACCTTGGTGCGGAACGGGAGGCCCACCCTCCGGCAGGCGGCCTGCGTCTCGGCGGGATCCAGGTTGAGCGAGACCGCGAAGGCCTCCGGCGACTGCGTGCTGTAGAGGCTCCACATCCGCATGAGCTCGTCGATGGAGCCCGTGGTGAGCGAGGCCGCGAAGGTGGCGCGCCGGCTGACCTCCAGCAGTTCGACCTCGGGATAGGTCGTGCAGTAGGGATCCGCCCGAACGAGCTCGGCGGCCACGTCCCGGAAGAACTGGCCCTCCCGGGTGAAGAAGTGGATCCGCGGCGCATTCTCGGCGAGCGCGTCCTCCAGGGCGCTGAGCACGAAGCCGACGGCGATGGGAGCGAGGCGCGCGCCGGCGGCCTCGAGCCGCGACCCGGCTCCCTCGAAGGCCTCGGCGAGGTCCTCCGTGATCGCCCGCAGGCGCACCTCGTGCAGGTCGGTGCGGCCCTGCTGGAGCGCGTCGAACGCCTCGCCGAACCACCGCGTCCGGCGGATTTCGGCCGGGTCGGCGTAGAGGCGCGCGTCGATCCCGCGGGCGCGCGCCATGGCGATGTCCGCGTGCGGGTTGTCGCCGACATGGACCCAGCCGTCCGAGGCGGCCACGTCGAGATCGCTCGCCACGCGCCCGTAGAGGGTGCCGCTGCGCTTGGTCTCGAACGTGTCCGACGACACGAACCCGCCCGCGAACAGCCGGTCGACCCCGTGATGGGCCAGGAGGTTGAGGATGAACTGCCGCGACGTGTAGAAGTCCGACACGAAGTAGGTCGGGCGCTTGCGGCGCGACAGCGCCTCCACGCAGGGGCGGTCGAGCCGCGTCGCGCGCGCCTCTGCCCGCAACTCGTGGTCGAGAAGGCGCTCGACCATGGCCGCCTGCTGCTGCTCGGTCACGCCGCGCGACAGCGCGATCTGCAGCCAGCGCCAGAAGACGGACTGGATCTGATACTCCCAATCCTCCGTCGCGACTTCGCGCTCGGCCTCGAAGCGGGCCCGGAGCAGGGACACGGCGCTGCGGAAATGCGGCCGGATGACGTTCCTCATGTAGGCGAGGAGGAAGCGCGCGGTCTGAAGCTTGATCTCGTCGGGATGGCAGTCGCGACGCAACAGGGTGTCCCAGACGTCGACCGTCAGGACCGGCGCATCCGCGATATCCGGGAAGGCGACGCCCGCCTGGTCGAGAGCCGGAACCGCCGCCTCGGCGCGGTCGAGCCGGGCCAGCGAGATCTCGGTGGCGACCCGCTTCTGGACGCCTGCGCTGATGGTCCGGAAGCCGAAACGCTGGCTGAAATCCTGGTCGGACAGCGCCTTCGCCGGATAGCTGCGGACCAGATCGCGCAGAACGGCGGCCTTCGGCTCCCCCGGGAGACCGTATTTCCACGCGTACCAGGCCAGGTCGACCGTCGGGGAGGGCGGACGATCCTCCTCGATCCCGTGCTTCAGGTAGTGGAAGAGCGGGTTGATCCCGCTCTGCGCGACGTCGGGGTTATTGCTGATGTACCAGTCCGTCTTGAAGAAGGGGCTGGGATCGAAGCCCTTCTTCCAGCCGATCGTCAGGTAGTGGAGGAAGGGCGGGGTCGATTCGAAATCGATCTGATCGGTCGCCGCCGATTCGCGCAACTGCCGGGTGTAGTGGTCGGTGGAGAACAGGGCGGACGGGTCGCGCCCCTCGTGCTGGCCGAAGGCGATGAAGTGGCGCAGAGCCTGAAAATCCGATCCGACGATATCGACATACTTCTCGCGATAAAAAATCGGGTCGAACAGATGAAAAACTTCCACACGTTGACTCTCAACGTAATCCATCATCGTATTGATGTCGCGGAAGGCATTCTTCTTCGTGACGCGATGTCCACTGATATCGATGAGCAGCTTCAGCAATGCCTTGCTGATATCACCATCGGCCGTCGTGACTCTGGTATTCAACCGTGAAATGAACATCGCCATCAGCCTTGTCTCCACAGTTCCAACAATCAAGAAACGTGCCGGTGCCGGCAAATCTCAGGCTCGACCGAGAGTATGACGTGTTGGTGCCGGGCTGGGATGTGGAGAGGATCCCGCATCGAGCGAATGAGGCGCATGGACTTGCCCGGTCATGAGATGCGAGCCGACATGGACGTATAAGCCTCTATCGCCAAGATGTCAGAAAGTATTCAGGGACCCTTTCGGCTCCCGCGGAAGCATGCGGCGACGTCCCGCGCCGCGCGCCTTGTCGCCGACCGGGGTGGCGCTTGTCAATGGATCGCTCGCCTCAGCACGGGCGGCCCCCTATCAAACCGGTCGCTCCCCGTCGGCTTTCACAGTCATTGCAGCTTTCGGGCCACATAGGCGAGCTTTCGAGACAAACAATAACAATCTTAGTAGCTTATATCAGCATATCATCCAAGTTTCTCGGTACGAACGCGTAGATCCCCGGCTCACGACACCGCTCGCAGCGCGAAAGAACAGGCTTTCTCTGTTGTTCCAGCAACAGCTGTGCTGGAACGTGCTGAAATGACGACAGACGTACGGCGGTTCGATCCGGCCTCGTGCTCTCGCGGCGGCGCGGCGGTCGCTCGCGCCCTCGAACGCTACGGCAGGGTCGGGTGTGGGCCTGGACTTGGGTCGGCGGGGGTCGCCTGCGGAACCGCGCCGGGTGCCCCCCGCCTATTCTCCGGGCGCCGCCGGGCTCGCCATGCCGCCATGCGGGGGCGCTGCGGGGACGGTCACTGCCGGGACGGGCTTGGCCGCGCGGGCGCGCAGGCGCGCCAGCAGGCGCTTGGGGGCGTCCGAGATCACGCAGACGAGGCAGAACACCGCCGGCACGAAGATCAGCGACAGGACCGTCGAGAACAGGAGCCCGCCGATCACCGCGATCGCCATCGGCGCCCGGAACTCGCCGCCCGCCCCGATGGCGAGCGCGGAGGGCACCATGCCGGCCACCATGGCGATGGTCGTCATGACGATCGGCCGCGCGCGCTTGCGGCCCGCGTCGATGATCGCCTCGTTGCGGCCCATGCCGTGGCGCATCGACTCGATCGCGAATTCCACCAGCATGATGGCGTTCTTGGTGACGATGCCCATCAGCATCAGGATGCCGATCCAGACCGGCGTCGTGAGCTGCTTGCCGGTGACGAGGAGCGCCATCACGGCCCCGCCCAGCGACAGCGGCAGCGAGAACAGGATGGTGATCGGGTGCAGGAAGGACCCGAACAGCATCACCAGCACCGCGTAGACCATCAGCAGGCCCGCGCGCATCACCTCGGCGAAACCGTCGGAGAGTTCCGCGAGGTTCTCCGCGTCGCCCGACTGGTTGACCTGAACGCCCTTCGGCAGGTTCTTCATCACCGGCAGCCGGTCGATGGCCGACAGCACGTCGCCGAGCGCCGCGTCCCCGACGAGGTCCGCCGCCACGGTCGCCTGCCGCTCGCGGTCGTAGCGGGCGATGTTGGCCGGCCCGTCCTGGAAGCCGAGATCGGCCACCGCCGAGAGCGGCACCCCGCCCTTGGCGGCCGGGGTCGGGATGCGCAGCTGCTCGACGATCTGCCAGTTGAGCCGGGCCGAATCGTCGAGCTGGACGCGCACCGGCACCAGCCGGTCGCCCGCGTCGAACTTCGCGAGCGCCGGGCCGACATCGCCGATGGTGGCGACGCGGATCGTCTCCGACAGCGTGTCGGCGGTGATGCCGAGCCGCGCCGCGAGGTCCATGCGCGGGCGGATGCGCAGTTCCGGCCGGTTGAGGGTCGCCCCCGAGATCACGTTGGCGACCGTCGGCAGCCGGCGCATCTGGTTGGCGAGCTCGTTCGCCACGCTGCCCACCGTGCCGCTGTCCTGGCCGTTGACGACGAGCGAGATCGCCCGGAGCCCGTTCTCGTCCACGAACCAGTAGCGGATGTCGGGGATCTGCTTGAGCCGCGCCTCGACCTGCTGCTCCAACTCGCGCTGGGTGATCGTCCGGTGGGTCTTGTTGGTGTAGTTGAGGATCAGCGAGGCGCGCCGCACCTCGATGGTGCCGCCCGCGATGCGCCCGCCATCGACGAAGATGCTCTTCACCTCCGGGATCTTGCGCAGGTCCCGGACGATGTCGTCGGTGACGCGCTGGGTGTCGGAGGCCTGGCTCCCCGGCGGCAGTTCGATGGACAGCAGCGAGCGCGCCGTGTCCTGCGCCGGCAGGAAGCCCTGCGACAGGAGCTTCATGCTGAGGATCGAGCCGGCGAAGATCGCGATGCCGAGGATCACGGTGAGCCCGTAGAAGCGCACCGACTTCGAGACCAGCCAGACATAGGCGCGCTCGACGCGGCCCGCCGGCTTCTCCTCGTGGACGTGCGGCTTCATGATGTAGGCGGCCAGCATCGGGGTCACGAAGCGGGCCGCGAGCAGCGAGAACAGCACCTGCACCGCGATGGTGATGCCGAACTGCTTGAAGAACTGGCCGGCGATGCCGCCCATGAAGCTCGCGGGCGCGAAGATCGCCACGATGGTGAGGCTGATGGCGATCACCGCGAGCCCGATCTCGTCGGCCGCGTCGATCGCCGCCTGGAAGGGCGACTTGCCCATCCGGATGTGGCGCACGATGTTCTCGATCTCAACGATCGAATCGTCGACCAGGATGCCGGTCGAGAGCGTGACCGCCAGGAAGCTCACGAGGTTGAGCGAGAAGCCGAGCAGGTCCATGGCCCAGAAGGCCGGGAAGATCGACAGCGGCAGCGACACCGCCACGATCACCGTCGTGCGCAGGTCGCGCAGGAACAGGAACACCACGATGACGGCGAGCGCCGCGCCCTCGAACAGGGTCTTGATCGCGGCCTCGTAGTTGCCGAGCGTGTAGTCGACCGAGGTGTCGATCAGCGAGAGCTTCACGTCCGGGTACTCGGCCTCGATCTGGTCGATCTTGGCCTGCACGGCCTTGGCCACGACGACGTCGCTCGCCCCCTTGGCGCGCTTGACGCCGATGGCGACGACCGGCTTGGCGTCGAGGCTCGCGAAGGTGCGCCGGTCCGCGACCGTGTCGGTGACGACGCCGAGATCCTGCAGGCGGATCTGCCCCCCTGAGGCGAGCGGGATCATCGTGCCCTTGAGCGAGTCGAGGGAGCGCGCGCCCGCGAGCGCCCGGATCGCGAAGTCGCGCCCGCCGAGCTGGGTGCGCCCCCCCGCCACGTCGACGTTGATGCCCCGCAGGCGCCGGCTCACGTCGAGGGCGGTGAGGCCGAAGGCCTGGAGCCGGTCGGGGTCGAGCGAGACCAGGATCTCGCGCTCCGAGCCGCCGATCGTCTCGACCTGGGCGACGCCGCGGATGCTCTGGAGGCGGCGCTTGACCACCGTGTCGACGAAGTAGGAGAGCTGCTCGGGCGTCTTGTCGGGGGCGAGCGCCGCGTAGGTGACGATCGGCAGCCCGACCACGTCGACGCGCTGGATCAGCGGCGCCTCGGCGGAGCGCGGCAGGTCGGCCTGGATGCGGGTGATCGCGTCCTTGACGTCGTTGAGGGCCCGGTCGGTGTTGGTCTCGAGCCGGAACTGCACCGTCGTCACCGAGACGCCGTCGGTGACGAGGGAGGCGATGTGGCGCACGCCCTCCACGCCCGAGACGCCGTCCTCGACGGTCTTCGTCACCTGCGCCTCGAGCTCGGCCGGGGCCGCCCCGAACTGCGCCACCGCCACCGAGATGATCGGGATGTCGGCCGAGGGCAGGCGGGTGATCGGGAGCTTGCCGAAGCTCATCCAGCCGAGGATCAGGAGGATCAGCGAGATCAGGATCGAGGGCAGCGGCTTGCGGATCGCCCAGGAGGAGACGTTCAGGGACACGGACGGGCTCACCTCGGTTCGGATTGCATCGGGAGCCTCGCGACCCGCTCAGAAGGCCGTGCCGGCCTTGGCCACCACCGTGTCGCCCTCGCTGAGGCCGCCGCGGATCTCGACGTCGTCCTCCGAGGAGGAGCCGACGGTGACGCGCCGGGTCTCGATCCGGCCGCCCCGGACCACCTGGACGCTGGTCGTGTCGCTGCGGCGCAGGATGGCGGCGCGAGGCACGGCCACGCCGCAGCTGCGCGCCGTGTCGATCACCGCACGCGCGAACATCCCGGGCCGCAGGTCGGGATGGGCCGGCACCGACAGGTAGGCGCGGCCGAACTGGGTGGCCGGGTCGACGTCGGTGGCCGGCACTCGCACGTCGCCGCGCAGCTGCAGGTCGTTGCCGATCAGGATGCGGCTCTCGGCCCCGGCCCGGATCGTCGCCACGGCGAGGCTCGGCACCTGCACCACGAGGTCGAGGTCGCGGTCCAGCGCGATCTGGAACAGCGGGTCCATCTGGGGGCTGATCAGCATCCCGACCTTGGCGGTGCTGCGCGTGACCGTGCCGGCCGCGGAGGCCTTGAGGCTGATGGAGTTGGGCAGCTTGGCGAGATTCGACGGGGCCAGCATCTGGGCGACCGAATCGTCCGCGCCGATCTTGGCCACCCGGGCCAGTTCCTGGCCCGCGGTAACGCCGTCGCCCTCCTGCACCAGCACGTCCGATACGCGGTAGCCCTCGATGTTGATGCTCACGTAGGCGGGGCGGCGGGGCATCAGGTAACCGGTCACCCGCATCGTGTCGGAGAAGCAGGCGCGGCGCGCCCGGGTCGTGTCGGTCGGGGCCTCCTCCGCCCGGGCGGGCGCGCTCAGGGCCAGCACGAGGAGGAGGACGGGGCTGCGGCGGCAGGCCTCGGGGCGGTCGGGACGCATGCAGCGGACTCGGCGCAGGAGAGTCGGGGAAGCCCCCCGGCGTCCCGCGCGGAACCGAGGAGGCGCGGCGCGCACCCGTCGCCGGGCCCGCGCCGCGGGATCGGGTCCGCGGCTCCGGCGCGGACCGCGGCTCACGAGAGCAGGCCTCGGTCAGAGTGAAACGTGAAGCCTGCTCTCGGTCTTTGATTGTGCCGCATGTCCTCCGCTGAACCGGCAACCCCTTCAGCGGGACATACTCTCGAGCAGGATCCGATCACGTCGCCATCGGACACTGCTCTAGGTCCTTGTGTTTTAACGCATTTTTTCCGACGAACCGGTCTCCGCTTCGTCGGAAAATGCTCTAGCGCGAGGCCGACTTGACGCCCGACATGTTGACGGCCGTCACCCGGCGGTTGGCCGGCGAGAGCGGGTTCGTCGCGTCCTTGAGCTGCGCCTTGCCGTAGCCGACGCTCACGAGGTTGGTGCCCGGCACGCCGTAGTTCTGGACGATGTAGTCCTTGACCGCCTGGGCCCGGCGCTCGGAGAGGGCCTGGTTGGTCTGGTCCTTGCCCTTGCCGTCGGTGTGGCCGACGATCAGGAAGGTGTTGCCCTTGAGCTCGTTGCGGGCGAGCGCGGCGCCGAGGCTCTTCACGATCGGCAGCGCCTTCGGGCCGATCTTCGCCGAGTTGTACTCGAACGGGATCTCGAGGTCGATGCTCGGCTTGTCGGCCGAGACCGCCGCGAGCTTCGTGCGCTCGCTCGGCGTCAGGGAGGTGCGGTTGCGCAGGGAATCGAGGAAGGTGCGATCCTCGCTCACCACCGGGGCGCCGCCCGCCCCGTCGTTGCGCGTGCCGACCGAGAGGCTGCGGCTCACTCCCATCGGGGCGGGCGCGGCCGCGCCCCCGCCGAGCGCCTTGACGATGTCGGCCTCGCTCGGGGCCTGGGCGAGGGCACCCGCCCCCGTGCCCAGGATCAGCCATCCGGCGAGGCATGCGGCCCGCGCGGCGCGGCGCGGGAAGGTGTCGGCAGAACCAGTCATCGTGTCACTCCTCTTGTCCGATCGTAGTTCCTCGCCAGACGCTCACCGTATCGTTTTCGGTTGCCGCCCGTTCAGGCGCGTCCGCGCGCAAGAGGCGACACCGTCTTCTCGCCTCATCCCCGATCTCAGCGCGGGGCTTCAGCGAATCCCGTACTGAGCGAACTCGTTCTCGAGGCCCGGATCCATCCGGAGCGCATCGGTGATGTCGCTCTTTCCCTCCTCCGTCTCCCCGGTCCGGACCCGGGCCATCCCGCGTCCGTACAGGGACGAAGCTTGCTTTCCATTGCCCTTCAGCGCGGCATCGTAATCGCGGATGGCGAGGCCGGGAAGTCCTATCTTGAGGTTGACCAGTCCACGACTGTCCAGGGCATCGGGGAAATTGGGCCTCAGCTTCAAGGCCTCATTGCAGTCGCGCAGGGCGCGGTCGAGCTCGTCGAGCATGGCGCGCACCCAGCAGCGGTTGTTGAGCGCCTCCACGTCGAGCGGGTTGATGCGGATCACCTCGTCGAAATCCGCGAGCGCCGGGGCGTAGTCCCGGTGCACGGCGAAGAGCTGCCCGCGCCGGTAGAGGGCCGCCGTGTCCGTGGGGCTGCGCTCGAGCGCCCGGTTGAGGTCGGCCCTCAGGCGCTCGTCGTCGCGGCTGTAGGGCAGCGGCGGCAGGATCACCTTGGCGGTCACGGCGGGCTTCGCCTCGAACCGCTTGAGCTCCGCCCGGCCGCGCTCGCCCCAGGCCCCGTCCGGGTACTTGGCGACGAAGCGCTCCATCGCCTCCCGGGTGCCGGCCCGCTTGGCCACCGCGAACTCGGCGGCCGCATCGGCGCTCGGGCTGACCCAGGGCTCCCGGTTGTCCTTGACCTTGTCGTCCCGATTGTTGGCGATCCGGCCCTCGTCCCGGGCGGGCCTGTCGTCCCGCGGGGGACGATCGTCCCGGGCGGTCTTGTCCTCCCGGGCGGGCCTGTCGTCCCGCAGGGGCCGGTCGTCCTTGAGCGTCGCGTAGATCCACGGGCTCTGCCCCGGCTGGCTCGCCGCCACCGCCGTGCGGGTGGCGTCGAACACCGCCCGCGTCACCCCGTCGGCGGCGCCGATCTGCTTGACCAGTTCCTCGGCGAAGGGGCTGCGCGCGGTGGTGATCTGGCGCAGCATCTGGCCGGGCTGCGTCGAGTAGACCACCAGGGCGTTGGGCGGCGCCTCGGCGAGGGGTGCGAGCCCGTTGGCGAAGCTGCGGAAGCGCCGCTCGAACGGGTTGCGGTTCGCCGCGTCGAGGATCACGACCTTCAGCTCGGCGCCGCGCTTCTGCATCTCCCCCAACACCGCATCGAGGTTGAAGCCGTCCCGGCGCAGGTCCGGCTCGGTCCAGATCTGCGCATCGACCGGGATCAGGTAGTTCTGCTTGCTCGACTGGATGCCGTACCCGCCGAAGTAGAGAAGCGCCGTCGAGCCGGCCTTGATCTTGTCGTAGAAGCGCGCGAGCGCGGCCTGCATGGCGAGCTTCGCCACGTTCTCGGCCACGTCGACGGCGTAGCCCTTCTGCTGGAGGACCGCCGCCACCGCCCTGGCATCCGCGACCGGCGTGGTCAGGGCGGTGTCGCTGTCCGGGTACTGCGCGTTGCCGATCACCAGGGCGATCCGCTCACCGCCCCTGCCCTGCGCGAGGACAGGTTGAATCGCCTGGCACGCACTGAACGCGAGCACGATGCCGACAATCCACAACGCACGCATGCCGTCCTCAGAAACTTGCACGACTGTCACGATGCACCTTCGGAAGCTTAAGACCTCTTCCGCGCGCTGACAAGTTTAACAGCGGCGCGCGACCGCCTCCGAGTCGCCGGACCGGCACTCGCTTCCGCAATGCGAAGACTGCATCCCCGTGACGAGTTCAAGTTCCTCCGCGTCACTGACCCAGAAGCTGAACTTCCGGCGTCAAGTCCTTCCAGGACTCGGATCCGAGATCAGATGGTCTCTCGGCCAGATGATGAGCGCAGGAACCTGCCGACGCTCACGTTCTACATCCGATCGGCGGATGCGCGAGTGCGGACCCGCACGCCCGCGACGGGCGGATGCCCCGGACGACGCCCGTCCGGGGCGGCGGGTCGCGGGGGCGCCGCCTACTCGGTCGCGAGACGGGTCTCGACGCGGCGGTTGGCCGGGTCGAAGGGGTCGCCCCCCAGCGGCCGGCTCTTGCCGAGACCCTTGGCGGCGAGTTGGCCGGAGGACACGCCCCGCTCCTCCAGGTACTTCACCACGGCGCCGGCCCGGCGGGCCGAGAGGTCGAGGTTGAACCCGTCGCCGCCGCGGGCGTCCGTGTGCCCCTCGACCACGAAGTTGGCCGCCTTCAGCCGCGCATCGCGCAGCGCCTTGGCGAATTCGTCCAGGTTCTGCTTGGCGGCCGGCGTCAGCAGGTCCGAATTGTACTCGAAATTCACGACGAGATCGAAGTTTCCGACCGGCTTCGCCCGCGTGTCTACGTTCTGGTTGCACTCGCTGTGCGTGCCGATGCAGAGGCCCCGGGTTTTGCCCAGCGGCTCGGCCGGCGCGAACTTCTTGACGATGTCCTCGGCCGTGTAGGCCGGCCCCGCGAACGCCGGAGAGCTGGCGACGACCGCCATGAGTGCGAGAAACGGGATCGTGATCTTGGCCTGCATTTCCGAAATCCCCCGCGACCCTGCGCTTATGCCGCAATCATAGTCTAGCGTCAATCGGTGCGGCGGGTGATTCAGGCGGAAACTGCAGGCCGACTCGGCTTGATCAGTCCTGGCGAGTCGTGTCGCGGCGCGGCGGCACGATCCTCTTGATGACGACCGGAATCGGTGGCCCGCCGGGGACGACGCCGGTGCGGCCCTTGCCGAACGTTTCCGCCTCGGTCAGGGTGACGTGGGCCATCCCGGGCGCCCGCCGTCCCGCGGCCGTCCCGTCCGGGGCCCGGCGATTCGCGGCCCGAGAGACCGGTCGGACCATGAAGAGAGACGCCTCCGCGCCGCGTCCGGGATCCGCCCGGGCGGCGCTCGATCTGGGCTCGGCCTGCCACGCGGGGCGGGTTCGGGCGCTCAACGAGGACCGCTTCCTGCTCGCGCCGGAGAGCGGCGTCTTCGCGGTGGCGGACGGCATGGGCGGGCATGCCGCGGGCGAGGTGGCGAGCACGGCGGTGGTGGAGGCGCTGGCGGCGGTCGGTCCCGCGGGCTCGCCCGGGGAGCTGCTCGCGGCGCTCAAGGGGCGGCTCGCCGCCGCCAACGCGGATATTCGGGCGGTGGGCCGGGCGCGGGGCGCGGTGGTCGGCACGACGGTGGCGGTGCTGCTGATCCACGCGCCGCACTTCGCCTGCCTGTGGTCGGGGGACAGCCGGATCTACCGGGTGCGGGCGGGGGCGATCGCGCAGCTCTCCCGCGACCACACCGAGATCCAGTCGCTGCTGGAGCGGGGCGCGATCACCCCGCAGGAGGCCCAGGCCTGGCCGCGCCGCAACGTGATCACCCGGGCGATCGGCGTGCAGGCGCAGGCGGAGATCGACCTCGACCACGGCCTGCTGGAGCCGGACGACCTGTTCGTCCTGTGCTCGGACGGGCTCACCCGCCACGTGGAGGATGCGGAGATCCTCGCCGCCGCGGCGGGGCCGGGGGCGGCGCCGAGCGCGCAGGCCCTGTGCGACGCGCTCCTCGCCCTGACCCTGCAGCGGGGGGCGGCCGACAACGTCACGGTCGTGGCGGTGCGCTACCGCGGCGGAGGCGCCACCCCGCCGGGCGGCCTCGCTCGTCCGCCGCAGGAACCTGGCCCACCGGAGGAACCCGGCCCACCGGAGGAACCTGGCCCACCGGAGGAACCTGGCCCATGAGCGAGGAGACGGTCTTCCTCCCGCCCCAGTCCCGGTCCTTCATCGCGCCCGGCACCCGTCTCAACGACATCTACGTGATCCGCAGCCTGATCGCGGCGGGCGGCATGGGCGAGGTCTATCGCGGCGAGGCGCTGGCCACCGGGGACGCGGTGGCGATCAAGGTGATCAAGCCGGACCTCGCCCGCAACGCCGCGGCGCTCGCCCTGTTCCGGCGCGAGGCGTCGGCGCTGCACAACCTCAACCACGAGGCGATCGTCCGCTACTTCGTGTTCTCGATCGACCCGAAGCTCGACCTGCCCTACCTCGCCATGGAGTTCGTGGACGGGGTCTCGCTCTCCGACCGGCTGAAGGAGGGCCCCCTCGACGGGCCGACCCTGAGGCTGCTGCTGCGGCGGCTCGCCGCCGGGCTGCAGGCGGCGCACGATCTCGGGATCATCCACCGGGACGTCTCGCCCGACAACGTGATCCTGCCGGGCGGCAACGTCGTGCGGGCCAAGCTGATCGATTTCGGCATCGCCCGGGCGCCGAGCACGGACGGGACGGTGATCGGCGGGGGCTTCGCGGGCAAGTATGCCTACGTGTCGCCCGAGCAGCTCGGCCTCTACGGGGGCGAGGTCACGCCGCAATCGGACATCTACAGCCTCGGCCTGCTGATGGCGCACGCGGCGCGGGGCGAGCCGCTCGACATGGGCGGCAACCACGTGGACGTGGTCGAGAAGCGCCGCCGCCTGCCCGACCTGTCGGGGGTGGCGGAGCCGGTGCGCGGCGTGCTGCAGGCCATGCTGCAGCCCAACCCGAAGGACCGGCCCGCCGACATGGCGGCGGTGGCGGCGCTCGCCGCCGCCGAGCCCGCCGGGCCGCGGCGCCTGCCGGTGGCGGTGCTGGCGGCGGCGGGCGGGGGCCTCGCGACCGCCGCGGTGGCCGGCCTCGCCGTGATGGTCCTGTCCGGGCACCCGCGCGAGGCGCCCCTCACGACGCCGGTGCCGCAGGTGGTCTCACCGGCCGGCCCGGTGGTGACGCCCCAGGTCCCCTCCCCTCCGCCCGAGCCGCCCCGGAGCGACACCAAGCCGTCCGCCGATCCGTCGGGTCCCTCCGGCACCAAGACGCCGGGCGGCGCCCCGGCCAACCCGCCGATCATCGCCCTGCCCGATCCGGGCGAGGACCCGGACACGCCGCCGCGCCCACCCCGCCCGTCGCCGTCCGCGCCGCCGCCCGCCGCCACGGCGACCGCCGAGGAGGTGGAGAGCTTCATCCGCAAGTACGACGGGGGCGACTGCTTCTTCCTCACGCCGGTCTCGACCCAGCCGCCGGACGTGACCCTGGACGCCTTCGGGCGCTCGACCCAGCCCTTCCTCGACTTCGACAAGGCGTTCCAGAACACGCTCGGGGTCGAGCCGCAGATCAGCCTGCGGCAGGTCAGCGACGCCCAGTGCCCGGTGGTCGGCTTCCTGGCGCGCCACTACCCGCAGCGCGACGCGCGCGCGGCGAGCATCACGATCACCTCCGACCTGCTGCATACGGGGCAGGACCTGGTGGGCGTGGTGGAGACGCGGGGCGAGCGCAGCGTCGACCTGCTCCTGGTGGCGGATGACGGGCGCGTGACCAATCTCGGCCGCTACGGGAAGCGGACGGGCGACACCCTGCGCTTCTCGGCCCGGATGGAGGGCAGCGGCACGCCGCGCCCGCAGCTCGTCCTGGTCATCACCAGCCAGAAGCCGCTCACCAGCCTGCGCTCGGGGATCAACGGCCGCGCCGAGCAGCTCTTCCGGCAGATCAGCGACGAACTCGACCGCGACCCCCGGCCGGCGGGGATCGCGGTGGCGTATTTCAAGCTGGGGACCTGAGCCGGCCCGCCTCGGGGCCGGCGGGCGCCTCAGGGCATGCGGGTCATCAGGCGCAGGCCCTCGATATCGAAGCGCGTGAAGGGCCGCGGGCCGTAGGCGCGCCAGCCGTAGGGCGCGACCGCGACCGGGCCGAAGACCTCGTCCGCGAAGGCGACGCGGTACGGATGTGAGACGCGGGGCGCGACCCACGCGCATTCCTCGGGCGTCAGGCCGCGGCAGGGAGAGGCTTGCGCCGGCAGTGCGGCCGCGAAGGGGGCCGCCAGGACGAGGGCGGCGAGAACCGGGGCAGCGCGCAGCGTCATCGAGAATCTCCGTCTTGTCCGTGGCGTCGGCGAGGGGTGATCGCGTTGTCTGACCCTGATGTGGGTGTTCGATCCCGCCACCGCAAGGTCTGGTCTTGCTCGTCTAGAGCAACGGCCCGGCTGAGACTGTGCGACCGCACACCTGAACGGGAGCTGATTGGTTCTGCTCTCGACGGATCTTGTCTTCCATCCACCCTCCCCCCTCAGCCCAGGGCTGTCCGGGGGGAGGGTTCGCACCCCCGGCCCGACGGACTCAGAAGGTCGAGAACTGGTAGCGGATGCCGGCGCGCCCGCCGCCGCCGACCAGGTCGCCGCCGATCCGGTAATCGCCGCGCACGAAGCCCGACAGGCCGGTCTTCAGGTTGAAGAAGTTGATCGAGGCCTGGACCTCGCCGCGCACCTTCCCCTCCTCGCGCAGGCCCGTCACGCCGGTGATGCCGTTGAAGGCCCCGACCGTGCCCGTCTCGGTCAGCACGGTGTAGACGTAGCCCGTGATGCTCGGCTCGATGCGGATGTTGTCCTCCACCATCTCGGTGCCGATCCGCGCGCCGATCCGGCCCCGCAGCGCCTCCCCGTCCCGCAGCGGCACCGCGCCCGCCGCCAGCGCGGCATTGCGGTCGAACACCGTCGAGACGTATTCCAGCCCCGCCGTCGGCTCGACGTAGATGTTGTGCTCGAGCGGGATGCGGTAGCCGACATTGGTCGTGTAGTTGTAGTTCTGCAGGCCGGTGCGCTGGCGCAGCCCCGGCGCCGTGATGTCGAGGCCGAGCAGGTCGACCTTGAACAGGTTGTCCCAGAACCAGGGGCCGTTGAGGTAGGTGGCGTAGACGCCGACCGTGCCGCCCTCGTAGGATTGCCGGCCCGCATTGGCGTTGAGGTCGACCCCCGCCACGGTGTAGCCGCCCATCACGCCGACGATCAGGCCGTCGTCCGGCTTGGTCAGCCCGCTGAACACGACGTCGGCGCCGCCCAGGAAGCCGCCCGAGGACTGGCTGTAGCCGAGGTCGCGGCTGAAGTTCTGGCCCGCGAAGGAGAAGTTGCTGAAGCCGGAGCGGCTCTCGAGATCCCCGAAGGCGCGGGCCCAGACCGCCGGGCGCGCGCTGGTCTGCGGCGCGGGCTCGGCGAGGTTGGGGGCGATCGGGTCCTTGCTGACCAGCGCCGAATAGGCCGAGAGCCCGTTGTACTGCATCACCTGCGGGATGGAGGGCTGGCCGGCCGGGGCTTTGAGGCTGTCGCGGACCTGGGTGAGGCGGTCGAGCACCGCCGACCCGCCCTGGAACGCGATGGTGCGCGCCGCGACCACCGCGGTCTGCGCCGAGAGCCCGACCGCGGTCGGCACCGCCCCGAGCGCCACCGAGGTGCCGCCGCTCTGCGCGGGGGTGGAGACCAGGATGGCCTGGAGCGAGCCGAAATTCTGCGCGCCCGTGAGCGTGAAGGCGTTGGCGGCGGTGGTGCCGTTCACCGTGACGATCGGCGCCCCCGTGGTGAAGGGGACGGCCTGGGTCAGGTTGGTGACCGTGATGCCGGTCGTGCCCGAGGCGTTGCCGGTGATGATCACCCGGTCGCCGGTGCCGGTCTGGGTGCTGAACTCGGCGGCGATCTGACCGTTGCGGCCGACGTAGTTGCCGTTGATGGTCAGCGTGTCGCCGGCCTGCCCGTTCACGAGGCTGATGAGGCCCGCATTGGTGAAGGTGGTGGGCCGGGTGGCGCTGCCGATGCTGCTGCTGCCGGTCGCGACCAGCAGGCCGGTGGCCTGGTTGTCGAAGCTCGACAGGTTCTGGAACCCGGTCGAGGCCAGGGAGACGCCGCCCTGGTTGGTGAAGGTGCCGCCCCCGAAGCTGCTCTGGCCCGTGACGTTGAAGCGGCCGCTCGCCGCGTTGGTGAAGGTCGAGCCGGTGGAGAGGAGGACGGAGCCCGTCAGCGTGCCCGCATTGGTCACCTGCGTCGGGGCCGCGCTCGCCGCCGTGGTGATGGCCGCGCCCTGGGCCGTGATCGTGCCGAGGTTGGTGATGCTGAGCGAGCCGAGGGTCGCGGCGGCCGGCACCGTGGTCAGACCCGGCGCCGCGGTCAGGACCGCCGCGTCGATGCCCGTCGGGCCGGTGATGGTGCCGCCCGTGTCGTTGAGGATGCTGATCGCGCCGCCGCCGCGGGCGAGGATGCCCGCCGGGCCGGTCGTCTGGAGGAAGCTGGCGACCGCCGAGGGCAGGCCGCTCGTCGGCGGGGCCGAGGCGGTGCCGGTCTGGGTCAGCGCGCCGCCGTTGGTGATGGCGAGGGGACCCGCCACGGCGCCGCCCGCGATGCCGAACTGGCCGAAGGCGACCGTCCCGGTGTTGGTGAGCGAGACCGGGCCCGTGAAGGCCCCGGCAACGAGGCCCGCGTAGGAGGCGTTGAGCGTGCCGCTGTTCGACAGCGCGGTGTTGGTGCGCGAGGCGCCCGAGACGCCGACCGGGGCCGTGATGGTGCCGGTATTGGCGATCGTCAGGGCGCCCGTGTTGGCGTCCGCCTGGATGCCCGCGGTGGTGGCCGTGATGGTGCCGGCGCTCTTGACCGTGACGGCGCCCGACCCCGAGCTCGAATCGATCTGGATGCCGGCGCCGGCCGTCGCCGTGATGGTCGCGGAGGCCGCGACGTTGACGGAGACGCTCCCGGTGGGGCTGCCGCCCGTCGTCAGCGTGGTCGGCATCACCAGCACGGCCGCGCCGGTCGAGGGGCCGGCGATCGTGGTGGTGTCGAGCACGTTCAGGGTGAAATTGTTGAGCGGCGTGTAGAAGATCCCGCCCGTGTAGTTCCGGTTCGGCCCGCAATTGGCCGTGGTGGTGGTCGAGGCGTTGTCGCCCGCCTGGCAGAGGCTGGCGACCAGGATGACGCCGTTGCGCACCGGGAACAGGAACTGCCCCGGGACGCCGTTGTTCGAGCTCGACACCAGGGCGTTCGGCCCGCCGTCCAGGAGGGCGCCGTTCACCAGCGAGCCGGCGATCTGGAAGTAGGTGCCGTCCGCGCCCGTGCCCGCGGAGTAGCCGGCCGAGGCCGAGGTGCCGCCGAGGCCGTTGGTGCCGCCGCTCGCGTCGCCGGTCTCGAACTGGATGCGCTGGTAGTTGAAGTAGATGTCGAAGTTGCCGGTGCCGGTGTCGCCGCGGCCGGCCAGGATGACCTGGAAGGTGTTGGTCTTGTCGACGTGCGAGCTGTAGTAGCCGACCGACGGCCAGGTCACCCCGAAGGCGGTCTGGCCCGCATAGGTGCCGGTGCCGTAGGAGGTGAGGCCGCTCGCCGGGTTGCGGGTGTCGACGTCGGAGAAGAACGGGGCGATGATCGGCGCGCCCCGGTAGGCGGCGCCGAGGCCCACGGGCGTGAACTGGCTCAGCGGCTGGCCGAACGTGACGTTGCCGTTGTTGTTCACGTAGAGCGACGTGTAAGTCGTGCCGAAGAAGTTGGCGCTGAAGGGCAGCGCCACCGCGGCGGTCGAGCCGTCGTCGTTGGCGGCGAGCTGGTTGGCGGTGAAGCCCGGCGCCACGGTCTGGGCGAGCGCGGCCGTCCCGAGGACCGGCAGTCCCACGGCGGGCAACCCCGCGAAGGACGCGCCGAGCATGAGCAGGCGCCGCATCCGGGCGAGGCCCCGCCCGCGGCTCGTTCCATCACTCCGCTTCACCATTCCCACCCCCCACCCGGTCATGACCAATGGCGACCGCTCGATGGCCACCCGCGGCCACCGATGCGACGCCGATCGTCGTGCCCACCCCGAATTGTCCGCCACAGGGCGCAATTGACCGCAGACGATCGGGGTGACGATAACTGCTAAGCTCGACCCGAGTCCATGATGGAATTGGTAGCTCGCTTCATCCCCACTCGTCCGTTGCCTGGAGGCCACAGATACCGACAACAACGGCGGGGATTATGACTTTACAGAGTGCCTAAAGTGAAATGCTGCCACTCAATAGATGACGTCGCGCTACCGCGCATCTGATCCAGGCTGCCGTGACTGCGTCAGCAACCTGGAGATTCACAAGGTCTGTTGGAGCCCGACGGCCGTGGCCCGGGGGAGACCGGCGCTCAGGAGGCCATCGCGCGGCCGAAGGACTGGACGAGACCGGGTTCGAGCTTGCCCTGCATGGCGTCGAGCACGGTCATCGCCTCGCGCATCGGCATCGGGGTCTTGTAGGGGCGGCGCTCGGTGAGCGCGGCGTAGATGTCGCAGATCGTCATCAGCCGCACGCCGTCGCTCACCGCCTCCCCCGACAGGCCGTCCGGGTAGCCCGACCCGTCGAGGAATTCGTGGTGGTGGCGCACGATGTCGAGGGTGAAGGCATCGCACTCGCCGCCGGCCTTGAGGATGTCGTAGCCGATCGCCGCGTGGGTGCGCATGATCGCGGTCTCGTCCGCCGTGAGCCGCCCGGGCTTGTTGAGGATCGGCAGCGGGATGCGGGCCTTGCCGACGTCGTGGACCAGGGCCGCGCGCACGAAGCGCTGCTGGTCGTCGTGGCGGAAGCGCAGGTGCACGGCGAATTGCGCGGCGAGCCCGGCCACCAGCAGGCAGTGCTGGTAGGTGGCGTCGTCGTGGGACCAGACCTTGTCGAGCCAGAGGGCGAGCCCGCCCTCGCGCACCGCGGTGAGGATCGGGGTCAGGCCCGCCTCGACGGTCTCCATGCGGATCTGGCTGCCGGAGCGGGCCTCGGCCAGGAGCGAGGTCAGCGCCTCGCCGGCCCGGGCGACCCCCTTCGCGACCGCCCGCTCGCCGACCGGACCGAAGGCGTCGATCTGGTTGGTGAGGGCCGCCACCACGGTGTCGGGGGGCACGTAGGCCGGCAGGCACACGGTCGCGCCGAGGGTGCGCGCGTGGCGCAGGGCCTCGGACGAGGTCCGCCGCAGGAGCCCGATCACCGGCAGCGACCGGCCGCGGTAGCGCCGTTCGAGCGCCCGCAGGCAGGAGGTGGCTTCCGGCCGCGTCAGGGTGAGGTCGGCCACGACCCCGATCAGCGCGGTCTCGCCGACCCAGCGCTCCTCCGTCCCCACCACCGCGCAGGGACCCACCGACCGCAGCGCCTCCGCCAGCGCCGCGGAGCGGTCGGGCCGGTCGGTGACGAGCACGATGGTTGCGTCCTGCATGGCAGGCCCTTCCGGCGGAATGGCGGCGACCCGGTCTCGACACGTATACGGTGAGTTGCGAAGGAATCGCTTACGCGATCGACAAGTTGCCGTCGCGCTGCGGGCGAGATCCGGCCTGTCTCGGACCGGTCCCGTCCGTGAGGAAGGGGCCGCTCGGTGCCGCGACCCGGGGGATCAGTTCTGGACTTGGCCCTCGCCGACGCGGATCGGCCGGACGAGGTCGCCCTCGCGCAGGAACGGCGCGGCGCGCACGACCACGAGATCGTTCTCCGACAGGCCGGTGCGGATCTCGACCTCGTCCTCGGAGAACAGCCCGACCGTGACCGGGCGCGCCTCGATCTGGTTGCCGCTGGAGACGTACACGGTGGTGCCGTCCTGGCCGCTGACCAGCGACGAGAAGGGCACGGCGATCCCGCAGCTCTCCCCCACCGAGACGGTGCCGCGGGCATACATCCCGAGCCGCGCCTGGCCGGCATTGGTGAGGAGGATGCGCACCTGGCCGAGCTGGCTCGCCGCGTCGGCGGAGGGGGAGACCAGCCGCACGCGGCCCGGGAGCGCCGAGAGGCCGAGCGGCTTGACGCTGACCGGCTGGCCGGGGGCGATCTTGCCGAGGGCCGTGATCGGCGCGTCCGCGGCGAGCTCGACCTCGCCCTGCCCGATGATCACGAAGAGCGGGTCGGAATGGGCCGGGGCGGGCCCGCCCGCGGTGGCGGTGCTGCGGCCGATGGTGCCGGCGGCGGGGGCGCGGACCGGGATCGGGGTCGGGTTGACCGAGCCGTCGTCCGGGACGAGCTGGGCCAGCACCTGGTTCTGGCGGACCTCGTCGAGGGGCCGGGCGAGCACCTGCTGCACCCGCAGCCCGTCCCGCTCGGGCCGGATCTGGATCTCGTTGCGGGCCGCGAGCACGCCGGTGACGTCGACCTTGTCGTCGAAGCAGCGCCGCTTGGCCGGGGCGACGCTCACCGCGAGGCCGGCGCCCGGGGCAGGCTCGGCGGCGGCGAGGGACGCCGTCAGCGGGACGGCGAGGGCGGCGATGAGGAACCGCGGGAGGGAACGCTCGGACACGCGAAGACTCCGGGGACGTGGATCGGGGCGGCGGGGGCGAGGCGTCACGGACGGCCCCCCGGCCGCGGCGGGGCGGCCCGCGGGGCCGTGCGGCCGCGCGGGGCGGGGGCGCCCCCGCCGCCACCGCCGCCGCCGAGGAACGAATCGAGCATCCCGCCGAGGGGAGAGCCCTGGCCGCTCTTTCCGTTCCCCAGCATCTCGGCGCCGAGGGCGCCGAGATTCGACAGGGTCTGTCCGTTGAGGACGGCGCCGAGATCGACGCCGACCTGCGGCGCGTCCCAGGAGCCGGCGATCGTCACCGGCAGGCTCATGTCGAGGAGCTTCGGCAGCGACTTGGCGGCGCTGCGCGTCAGGCGCGGCTCGATGCGGAAGGAGAGGCTGCGGGCGGCGAGGTCGATGGTGCCCGCGCCCTTCGCGGTCACGAGGGGGCCGGCGAGCGCGAGATCCTGCGTGCTCGCCCGCCCCTCGGCGATCCGGAACCGGGCCGAGATCCGGTCGAAGGCGGTGGCGTCGGAGGCGCGCAGCCGCGGGTCCGGGGAGAGCTGCTGGGCGATCGACTGGACCACGCCCGGGATGTCGATGCCGGTCAGGCGCCCGTTCTCGACCTGGATCGCCGCCTCCCCGGAGAGCGAGCGGGCGAGCGCCTCCCGCTCGGTCCCGGTCGCCCTGAGGTCGATGGCGGCGCCGGCCGTGCCGTCGAGGAGCGCGAAGCCCGAGACGGCCCCGAGGAGCGGCAGGCTGCGCACCTGCGTCAGGTCGAGGTGGAGCGCGTGGCGCGGCGCCGCCCCGCCCCGGTTCTCGCGGGCGATGTCCGACGTGAAGGTGCCGCGGACCTGCCCTCCGGCCAGGCCCGCCTGGGTCAGGGCGGCCTCGACCGCCCCCTCGGTGAGCCGGCCGTCGACGGCGAGGTCGCTGAGCGCGAGACCGCCCGCCCGCAGCGACGCGACGCGCAGCCGCGCGCGCCCGTCGAAGCTGCGCAGGAAGCCGGGATCGATCTCCGGCGCGCCGGGTCCCGGCGCGGGCGCGGCGCCCGTGTCGGGCGCGGGGCCCGGCGCCGGCAGATCGAGCGCCTGGGCGGCGAGGTCGAGGCGGACGAAGGGCTTGGCGGCGAGGTCGACCACCACGGCGCCCGTGAAGGACGCCGGCGCGGCCCGGCTCCCGGCCTTGTCGGCCCTCTGCCCCGCGACCTCGCCGGAGAGGCGGGAGAGGGTCACGACCGCCCCGTGGCGGGCCGCGTCCGCCCGCCCTTCGAGGAGCGCGTCGCCGAAGCGCGGCAGGCGGCAGCGGTAGGTCAGGGGGGCGGCGTCGCCCTCGGCGGGCGGCGCCAGGGCGATCTCGCAGGAGGCGGCGCCCCCGCCGGTGCGGCCGCTCGCCGTGACCGAGACGCCGCCCTCCCCCGGGCGCGCCTCGGCGGTGACGTCCTCGACGGAGGCCGTCACGGTCTCGCCGTCGACGAGGAGGAGCGCCCCCCCGGTGACCCGCACCCGCTCAGGCCGCGGTCCGGGAGAGGCCTCGGCCGCGGCGGGCGCCTGTGGAGAGGGCGGCTCTTGGGTGGTCGACCCCTGGGCGGCCGACCCTTGCGTGGGCGACCCTTGGGCGGCCGGCGCGGCGCCGGCGCGCCACCACTCGGACGGCCAGCGCAGCACCGGATGCTCGACCTCGACCTCGCGCAGGCCGCGCCCGGCGATGAGGTCGAGGGGCGCACCGGTCGCGCGCAGGCTCCCGATGTCGAGGCTCGCGCGCCCGACGCCCGGAAAATCGCTGCTCGTGCCGACGTCGCGCACCACGACCGCGAATCGGGGCCAGAAGGAGAGGCTCGCCCCGCCCCGCACGGTCCAGGGCCGGCCGGTCTCGGCGGCGAGCTGCGCCTCGACCGCCCTGACCACCAGGGCGCTGCCGGTCGCGGCGACCGCGCCGACGACGAGGCAGCCGGCGGCCGCCACCAGCAGGGAGAGAGTGCGCAGCTTCATCCTGTCCTCGCAACCGGCGGCGGCGCGCGCGAAAGCAGACCGCACAATCCACGCAAAATCAATCGCGACCGGACGAGCTGGCTCGACCGGCCGGTCCAGGCGGCGTCCGGATCGCCGCGACCGACGCAACGGCAAGACACCGGATGTTCATCGACTTGGCGAATCAGGCTTGCCCTTCCCGCATGATCTCGCGCGGGGGCCCGGGCCGGGGCGCATGACCAGTACAGACCATGTCGAGATCGGCCCCGATGTGTGCCTCGGCACTTGCTCGCGGGAGGCTGCGGCAGTAGGTTTCGGGCATGACACGCTCGCTTGCCGGAATGATCGCGCTTCTGCTCATGGTTTGGGCAGGGGCAGCCGCGTCGGCGGACCGGCGCGTCGCCCTGGTGGTAGGCAACTCCGCCTACGAGAGCTTCGGGAAGCTCGCCAATCCGGGCAACGACGCGGAGGATCTGGCGGGCGTCCTGCGCCGCTCCGGCTTCGAGGTGATCGACGGCCGCGACCTCTCCCGGCGCGACATGGACCGCAAGCTGGCGCAGTTCTCGCGGATCGCCACCGACGCCGACATCGCTCTCGTCTACTACGCGGGCCACGGGCTGCAGTATCAGAGCCAGAACTACCTGGTGCCGGTCGATGCGCAGCTGCGGGACGGCTACGACGTGCCGTTCGAGACGATCTCGGTGGAGTTCGTGATCTCGGCCCTCGACAACGCCAAGGGCGCCCGGGTCCTGATCCTCGACGCCTGCCGCGACCTGCCGCTGAAGGACGCCGGCAACAACGCGGCCGGGCACGGCCTCGCCCGGGCGGTGGGCCGCAAGGGCCTGATCATGGCCTACGCCACCCAGGCCGACAGCGTGGCGTTCGACGGCACCGGCCGCAACAGCTTCTTCGCGGGCGCCCTGCTGAAGGCGCTGCAGGAGCCGGGCCTGGAGATCGGCCAGGTCTTCCAGCAGGTCGCCTCGACCGTCTCGGGGCTGACGAGCGGCCGGCAGCTCCCGGAAGTCACCCGCTCCTACCCGGGCGAGGTCTTCCTCAACCACGACGAGACGGATCTGCAGGCCTGGACGCGGCTGCGCCGGAGCACCCAGCTCGACGAGCTGCGCCGCTTCATCGCCAAGTACCCGAACAGCCTGCTGGTGGACGACGCGACCACGCGCATCCAGCTCCTGGAGGCGCGGGCGATCCCGGTCCCGGCCGAGCGCAACGAGCAGCGCGAGCCCGCCCTGCCCCGCCCGGACATGGTCCGGCGCGAGGAGGACGAGCGGCTCGCCCGCCCCGGGAACCAGGACGACGCCAAGCGCCAGGATGAGGCGAAACGTCAAGACGAGGCCAAGCGGCAGGAGCAGGCGCGGCTGGAGGCGGCCCGGCAGGTGGCGGAGCAGGTGGCCGAACAGGCCCGGCTCGATCCCGGCAAGGACGCGGTCCTCCCGCCCGAGACCCCGGCGCGGCCCTCGACCTACACGGCCCTGCCGGGCGGCGACCAGGCGGCCAAGCCCGCCGCCGCGCCGGCGCCGACTCCGTCTCCAGCGACACCCGCCGCACCCGCCGCGCCCGCCCCGGTGACGATGGCGGCCCTGACCCCGCCGGCTCCCGCCGAGGGGACCTCGCCGAGCGTCGTGCGGGCCGTGCAGCAGCGCCTCGCGGATCTCGGCTGCTACGGCGACAAGCCCGAATCCTCCTGGGGCAAGCAATCCTCGGACGCGCTGGAGCGGTTCCTCCGCCTGTCGCAGGCGAGCGACCCGTCGAAGACCCGGGCGGTCAAGATCGTGTCGCACATGCCCGACCAGGCGACCCTGGAGGTGCTCAAGAGCTTCGACAAGCCGATCTGCACGATCTCCTGCCCGGCGGGGACGGAGGCGAAGGGCGACGTCTGCGTGCGGATCACCTGCCCGACCGGCACGGAACTCGACGGCGACCAGTGCCGGCCGGCCCGCAAGCCGCTCCAGGCGACCCTGCCGGACGGCAAGGAGACGGCGGAGCCGGCCGCGAAGGCACCGGCCGCCCACCCCGAGGCGGCCAAGCCGAAGGCGAAGGTCGCCCGCCGGCCCGAGCCGGTCGAGGAGGTGCCCGAGCCCGTCCACAAGTCCCGGACCAAGGCCGTGTCGCCGCCGCCGGAGCGCAAGCCCGCGCGCGAGGCGGTCCAGCCGAAGCCGGTGCGCGAGGCGGCCCGCCCCCCGGTGGTGAAGCCGAAGGTGCGGGTGGTGGAGCCGATGCGGATGCGCGCGCCGGTCCCGCAGCTCGCCCGCTCGCCGCGCAGCTACGCCCCGGCGCCCGCCTCGGCCTCCGCGGCGCCGAGCTACACCCCGGCGGAGATCGGCGCGTCCCGGATGATGAGCCGGATGCCCTGAGGGTCGGCGCCGCCGACGACGCGAGGCGGCGCCTTCCGGGCGCCGTTCGCGTTTCGGGCGGGGCGCGGACGATCCCTTCTCGCCGGGCGGCCGTGTGATACCAACGGCCCAGGATGCTGACGCATCGACTCGATCGCGGGCAGGCCCGAGATCGACGGGGCCGTTGACCATCTCGAATTTTCGACACCAAGCCAAAGGCTTGGCGAAAATTCGAGAGCGGAACCAACGGTCATCAAAAATGACCGTTGGTATGAGTTCGTCACCGGCCTCGGCGTCCCTTGCCGACGAACGCGTGTTCCGATTGACGACGAAGGCATTCAATACTTGATGTAGGCACGTCCAGACCGGCGCGGGATCCCCTCTCCCGAGTGGGAGAGGGGTAGGGGCGATCGAAGATCGCGCAGGGTGGCTCGGATTTAGCAAATGGGCTGAATCGTCGAGCTGCCAGCGGCACGGTTGTGTCTTCTTGCTGAAGCGTCCGTCCCTCACCCCTGCCCCTCTCCCACTCGGGAGAGGGGTTCCCCGCGCCATGATCTCCAAAACGGCCTGCCTCAAACCTCTCAATAAAAACAATGCCTTGCGAGAGCGTTCTATTTAGCGTGCGCGGGGATGGAAGCGCCTGTCACCGCGGCGGGCGGGGGGTGGCCTCGAGAGGAATCGCGGGCTCCGCTCCCGGCTCGCGAAGCGATGCGCCTCGGCCCAGCCCTCACCGCTCATGATGACGCGGGGGCCGCATGCCCACGCGCGCCGCCCCGCGGAGCGCAGTTCGGAGACCGGACCGACACGTCCCCGCATCAATCGAAACATTTGAGAAATCAGTCGATTAATCGCACATTAACCACCCTGGGCCAGATTTTTCGTAACGGAAGTCAGGGACCGGCCCGTCCCGCCCGTCATTCGGAAAGTCAGACCCCCATGTCCATCGGAAGCGTGTCCTGGGGCTCCTCGCCCTGGGATCCGATCGCCGCCGCGCGCCAGGCGCAGACGTCCTCGGCGGCGTCGAGTTCGACCGCGTCGAGCACCGCCTCCTCGGCGACGCCGGCGGATGCCGGAACCGGGAGCGACTCCACGAGCGCTGCCGCGACCCTGACGGCCTCGTCGATCGGCAACGCCCTGCTGGCGACGCTGCTGCAGCTCCGCCTCAACCCGCAGGATGGATCGTCCTCCGGCCAGGGGACGCCGACCGGGACGCCGACCGCCCCGGCCGCCGATGCCACGGGCGCGAGCGGCACCACGGCGACCGCCGGGGCCCATCACGGCCACCATCATCACCACGCGGGCGGCACCGGCGCCGCGTCGAGCGACGCCGCCGGAACGTCCTCCGCGATCGGATCCTCCACGGCCTCGACCAGCGGGACCACCGGGTCGGACGATGGTTCCGGCGACCTCGCCTCGGACGTGGCCGGGATCCTCAAGCAGCTCTCCCGCGTCCTCGACGCCTACGCGGAGAACGGCGCCCGCACGGGCTCGCCGACCGCCTGACGGGGCGCCCGGACCGCTACTCCGCCCCGCTCACGGTGAGCGCGAAGTCGAGGCCGCTGGCGTGGTCGTGGCCCACCGAGCGGCCGATGCCCAGCACGCCGACGTCGCGCAGCACCAGCTCCTCGCGGCGCATGCAGAACTCCTCGGCGCCGAACTGGGTCACGTAGGTCCCGTTCGTGCTGTGATCGACCAGCACCCACTTGTCGCCCCGCCGCTCGATCGTGGCGTGGCGGCGCGACGCGTAGTCGTTGTCGACCACGATGTCGTTCCCGGGCTCGCGCCCGAGCGAGATGGTGCCGTGGCGCCCGTCGAACAGGAAGCGCTGGCCCCGGTAGGTGATGCGCAGGTCGCTGCCGCAGACGACGCCCGGCTCGGCGGCGGGCAGGAAGGAGAAGACGGTGGTCTGGTTCTCGGCGAGGTGCCAGAGCAGTTCCGCCACGCGCAAGTCGTCGCCCGCCCCCTTCACGAAGACGCCGAGCAGGCTGCGGGTCGCCGCGCGCAGGACCGGCGGCAGCCGGTCCGCCAGGGCACCCGTGGTGATGATCTGGCCGCCCTTGGCGATCGCCACCATCCGGGCCGCCATGTTCACGGTGTTGCCGAAGTAATCGCCGTTGGTCTGGACCGCGGTGCCGAAGTCGAACCCGATCCGCAGGCGCAGGCGCTGGCCCTCGATCTCGCCCAGCCCCTCGCCCTCGAAGCGGCGCTGCACGGCGACGGCGGCGTCGCACATCGGGCAGATGTCCTCGAACACCGCCATGAACTCGTCGCCGATCGTCTTGACGACGCGGCCCCCGTGCTCCTGCACCACCGCGCCCGCGCAGGCGAGGCAGCTCTCGACGATGCGCAGGGCCGCGTCGTCCCCCACCTCGCGGTAGAGACGGGTGCTGCCGGCGACGTCGCAGAACAGGATGCCGATCGGGCAGGGTTCGGTCGTGCTCATCTGGAGGAGCGATCCTCGACGGGCCGGCGACACA
Organism: Methylobacterium sp. JK268; assembly: GCF_054052225.1. Classification (NCBI taxonomy): domain Bacteria; kingdom Pseudomonadati; phylum Pseudomonadota; class Alphaproteobacteria; order Hyphomicrobiales; family Methylobacteriaceae; genus Methylobacterium; species Methylobacterium sp. JK268. Next base: position 46,183 of record NZ_JBSVZN010000029.1, read on the forward strand.
ATGGCGCCAGTGCTTCCGTCTATGCAAGCGTCGCGCGAGGCACGGGTGCGAAATCGCACAGGGTGCAGCCGGACTGCTCCGGTTGGTGGGATCCGGCGGCGGCCCTATGGTGGGCCGCGGCGAGGCGGGAGGATGAGGCCGATGCGGAGGAATGTGGCGCTGCTGTTCGGAGGGCGCTCGGCGGAGCACGAGGTGTCGATCCTCTCGGCCGCCAACGTCGCGCGGGCGCTCGATCCCGACCGCTACGCGGTGACCCCGATCGCCATCGACAAGGAGGGTGTGTGGCGCCTCTGCCCGGCGCTGGAGCCCGGCGCGGCGCCCGCCCTGACGGCGCAGGGGCCGCGGGTGGGCTTCCTGCCGGGCGGGGGCGGGCGCCTCGCGGTCCTGTCCGAGGCGCCGCACGTGTCCGAGCCCTTCGACGTGGTGGTGCCGGTGCTGCACGGCCCCAACGGCGAGGACGGGACCGTGCAGGGCGCCCTCGACCTCGCGGGCGTACCCTATGTGGGTTCCGGGGTGATCGGCTCGGCGGTGGCCATGGACAAGGACGTGGCCAAGCGCCTGATGCGCGACGCGGGGCTGCCGATCGTGCCCTTCCTGGCCGCCCGGGCGGCGCGGCCGGTCGCCTACACGGAGGCCGTGGAGGCGCTGGAGACCCGCACCCTGTTCGTGAAGCCCGCCAATATGGGCTCGTCGGTCGGCGTCTCGCGGGTGACCGACGCCGCCCAGTTCGACCAGGCCCTCGCCCACGCCTTCGGGTACGACGAGAAGGTGCTGATCGAGCGCGCCGTGCCGAAGGCCCGCGAGATCGAGTTCGCCGTGCTGGAGACGCCGGAGGGCGAGGTGCGGGTCTCGGGCGCGGGCGAGATCGCCCCGGCCGAGGCGCACGGCTTCTACGGCTACGACGCCAAGTACGTGGATCCGGACGGAGCGGCCCTGCTGATCCCCGCGCCCCTCGACCCGGAGGTCGCCGCCCGGATGGGGGACCTCGCGGGCCGCGCCTTCACGGCGCTCGCCTGCGCGGGGCTCGCCCGGGTCGACCTCTTCCTCGACCCGCAGGACCCGGACGGGATCTTCGTCAACGAGGTCAACACCCTGCCGGGCTTCACGGCGATCAGCATGTACCCGAAGCTCTGGGACGCGGCCGGGCTCGCCCCGCCCGCCCTGATGGACGCCTTGATCGCCCACGCGCTGGCCCGCCACGCCCGCGGCGTCGCCACGGGCCGGGCAGCCCCGCGCGCCGGGACGGATGCGGCCGCCGCCCCGATGCGGTAGGTCACACGCCCGGAGACGGGACGAGGACGACGACATGACGGGTGCGGCCGGGACGGTGCCCGCGGAGGCGGCGGACGGGCTGCCCCAACCGGAGCGGTTCTGGGCCATGGCGGCGATCGGCGTCGCCATGACGCTCGCGGTGCTGGACGGGGCTATCGTCAACGTGGCGCTCCCCGTCATGGCCCGCGACCTGCAGGTCAGCCCGGGGGCGGCGATCTTCGTCACCAACGGCTACCAGCTCGCCGTGACGGCCGCCCTGCTGCCGCTCGCCTCGCTCGGCGACATCCTGGGCTACAAGCGGGTCTACACGCTGGGCCTCGCCCTGTTCACGGCGGCCTCGCTCGGCTGCGCGCTCGCCCCGAGCCTGCCGCTCCTGGTGGCGGCGCGGATCGTCCAGGGGCTCGGCGCGGCCGGGATCATGAGCGTCAACATCGCGCTCGTGCGCTTCATCTACCCGCACCGGATGATCGGCCAGGGCGTCGGCACCGTGGCGCTCATCGTCGCGGTCGCCTCGGCGGCGGGGCCGACGGTGGCGGCCGCCGTGCTCTCCGTGGCGCACTGGCCCTGGCTGTTCCTCGTCAACCTGCCGCTGGGGCTGCTCGCGCTCGGCACGGCCCTGCGCACCCTGCCGGCAACGCCCCGCAGCGGCGGGCGCTTCGACGCCCTGAGCGCGCTCCTCAACGCCCTGTTCTTCGGGCTCCTGATCACCGGCGTCGACGGGCTCGGGGAGCCGGGGGGCGGCCGGGCGCCGGCGCTGCTCGCCGGCGCGCTCGCGGTCGGCGCGGTCTTCGTCTGGACCCAGGTCAGGCTGCCCGCCCCGCTGCTGCCGGTGGACCTCCTGCGCATCCCGGTCTTCGCGCTCTCGATGGCGAGCTCGGTCTGCGCCTTCTCGGCCCAGATGATGGCCTACGTGGCCCTTCCCTTCTACTTCCAGGACGTCCTGCACCGCACGAGCAGCCAGACCGGCCTGCTGATGACCCCCTGGCCGATCGCCATCGCGGTGATCGCCCCGGTGGCGGGCCGGCTCTCGGACCGGCTGCCGCCCGGCCGCATCGGCGGGGTCGGGATGCTCGGCCTCGCCGCGGGCCTCGCCCTGATGGCGAGCCTGCCGGCCGACCCGGCCACGGCGGACATCGCCTGGCGCCTGACCCTGTGCGGGCTCGGCTTCGGGCTGTTCCAGTCCCCCAACAACCGGGTGATCATCACCAGCGCCCCGCGCGAGCGCAGCGGGGGTGCGAGCGGCATGCAGTCGACGGCGCGCCTCGTCGGGCAATCCCTCGGGGCCGCCATGGTGGCGGTGATCTTCGGCCTGTTCCACACCGCCGGCACCGTGACCGTGCTGTGGCTCGGCGCCGCCCTCGCCCTCACCGGGGCGGTGACGAGCACGCTCAGGGGCTGAGACGCGCTCCGCGCGAGCGATGCGCAGCATCGCCGCGCATCGCCGCCGTGCCGCCCTTTTCATCCGGGATCGCGATCACATCTCCTGGGCCGACCCTGTCGCCAAGGAGGCCAGCATGGACATGGATCTCACCGGCCGGCGCGCCCTCGTCACGGGCTCGACCGCGGGCATCGGCTACGCCATCGCCAAGGCGCTCGGCGACCTCGGGGCGAGCGTGGCGGTGAACGGGCGCTCCGCCGAGCGCGTGCAGGCCGCCGTCGCGGCCCTCGAGCACGCCGCCCCGAAGGGCCGCTTCCTCGCGGCGCCCGCCGACGTCGCCACGCCGGAGGGCGCCGACTCCCTGCGCGCCGCCTTCCCCGACCTCGACATCCTCGTCAACAACACCGGGATCTTCGAGCCCAAGCCCTTCTTCGACATCCCGGACGAGGATTGGCGGCGCTTCTTCGACGTGAACGTGCTCTCGGGCGTGCGGTTGTCGCGGCTCTACGCGCCCGGCATGGCGACGCGCGGCTGGGGGCGCATCGTGTTCATCTCCAGCGAATCGGCCCTGCAGATCCCGGTGGAGATGGTCCATTACGGGGTGACCAAGACCGCCCAGCTCGCCGTCGCCCGCGGCCTCGCCGAGACGCTGGCGGGCAGCGGGGTCACGGTGAATTCCGTGCTGCCGGGGCCGACCCTGTCGGAGGGCGTCGCCACCTTCATGCAGCAGATGGCGGCGGGCGTCGCCGACCCGGACCTCGACGCGATGGGACGCGCCTTCGTCAAGGAGCACCGCCCGACCTCGCTCATCGGCCGACTCGCCTCGCCCGACGAGGTCGCGAATCTCGTGGCCTACCTGTGCAGCCCGGCCGCCAGCGCCACCAGCGGCGCCGCGATGCGGGTCGATGGCGGCGTGGTCCGGGCGATCGTCTGAGCGGCCGACGGCTCCCGTCGCACGCGCGGGCCTAGGCCATCCGGACGGGTTTGTAACGCAGAGTCAATGTGCTTGACTCTTCGTCAGTCCAAAGCACCTGCGGCCCGCTTCCCCCGAAGCGGGCCTTTTTTCTGACAAATCAATCCAATTTTTGATGTTCTTCCTCGAATTTTCGGCCGGCAATCCGAGATAGATGCTGGCTCAGCGGTCGACAGCAGCAATCTCAGTCACGAGTCGCCGTCGTGGAAGCTTGCGACGGACGCGAACTCATCCGCCTTGAGCTTGGTCCCGACCGGGGAGGAGTGGAGACGGGGCGGTGGACGACGCAACCCGAGCGCGATCGATCGTCCAAGCGCACCCTGACGTAGAAGATTTAGAGCCTTACCCACGTACTCCTTCGAACTGATCGCACCATGTCGCAGAGTCTTTCTAGGCTATTTGGATTAATCCGTTCGACATATTGTACGGCAGACACACGGAGTGGCTTACCGGCCTCACTACGGTCAAGCTCCCTATACTTTTTCGGCATCGCCGCCTACGCCTTTGCCCTGGGTCAAGCACTGCTTCGCGGCAGTTGTCTTCGTTTCTTTCCCAAGGTGAAGGGGTGAACACCGTGTCGATCGTCTCTCGTGCCACGCGGGCCTCGTCGGCCTCCAACCGCGCCGTCAAGCGGCTGCTCCTGACCTCCGCGGCGGGCCTGACCGTCGTGGGTGGCGCCCAGGCGGCGGACCTGCCCGTCAAGAAGGCTGCGCCCGTCGAGTACGTGCGGGTCTGCTCGGCCTACGGCGCCGGCTTCTTCTACATCCCGGGCACCGATACCTGCCTGCGCGTCGGCGGCCGTGCCCGCTTCGAGGTGGCGTACGTGCAGCCGCTGATCCGCGATAACCTGACCGGGTATCGGGGCCTCGGCCGTCTCAACCTCGACGCCCGCACCCAGACCGGCTACGGCACCCTGCGCGCCTTCGTCCGCTTCGAGATCGCCAGCCGCACCGGCGCGTGGCTCTACTCGGGCACCCAGGTCCGCGCCGCCAACGCCTTCTCGGGCACCGGCATCGACACGGCGGGCCGCGTCCAGCAATACGTGAACGTCGACAAGGCCTTCATCCAGTTCGCCGGCCTCACCGCCGGTCGCGCGGCCTCGTTCTTCGACTTCTACGCCCACGACTTCGAGCTGATCGGCGGCACGCCGGGTTCGGACCTCGGCTCGACGAACCTGCTGGCCTACACCGCCACCTTCGGCGAGGGCTTCTCGGCCACGATCTCGGTGGAAGACCCGAACTTCCGCAAGACCCCGATCTACGGCTCCGGCACTGCGCCGATCATCGTGACCGACGCGACGGGGGCGCCGGTCGGCTACCAGACCGCCGACGTGGTGCAGCGCTCGCGTCTGCCCGACTTCGTCGGCGCCCTGCGCTACGACGCGGCCTGGGGCTCGGCGCAGATCTCCGCGGCGGTGCACGAGCTCAATACCGGCCTGACGAGCGCCGGCGGCGCCCTCACGGCCACGCAGGTCGGCCTGCTGCCGGCCACGGCGACCCCGACCGCCCGCGTGCCCACCGAGTACGGCTGGGCCGTGCAGGGCGGCCTGAAGGTCAACCTGCCCTTCATCGCCGCCGGCGACGCCCTCTACCTGCAGGGCGCCTACGGCGAGGGCACGACCTACTACACCGGCTACAACAACTACAACGGCGCCTATACGTCGGCCAGCAACATGGCCAACGGCTTCTTCAACGCGTCGCTCAACGACGCGATCGTCGACCCGGTCACCGGCAAGTTGAGCCTGTCGCAGAGCTTCACGGCGGCGGCGTCCTACCTGCACTACTGGACCCCGGAGTGGCGGTCGGCCTTCTTCGGCGGCTACGGCGAGGAGAGCTTCAACAAGACCGCCCGCACCAACAGCGCGCGGCTCGGCGTCGGCGGCCTGCCGGTCCCGAGCTCGGCGGCCGGCGTCGCCGCCCTGGCGATCAGCCCGCTGCTGCGCGACACCAACCAGCTCGTCGCCGGTGCGAGCCTGATCTGGTCGCCGGTGAAGGACCTCGACATCGGTGTCGAGGGTCTCTACGCCCGCCAGGCCGTCAACAGCGGCCGGGTGATCAACCCCAACAAGGCGGCGAGCGCCCTGACCGGCAACTTCGGCAGCACCCCGACGCTGGCCAGCGTCGCGGCCACGCCGACCGTCGCCGCCCAGGACACGTTCAACCTGCGCTTCCGCGTCCAGCGCGACTTCTGATCGCCGCATCACTGCGATCGACATCAGGGGGTCCCGGTTCCGCTGGGACCCCTTCTTCGTTCGCGGATGCCCGGCGATCCGCGAGTGCGGTCCGACTCCCCGCGCACGGGACGACGCCGAGTCGCGGGATCCCCCTCTCCCGTGCGGGCTGCCGCGTGCGCACGGCGACCGAAAAACCGCGCCATGTCGAGACGATGGTCAATTCCGCCGGTGGACTCGCGGACGGCACCGTGGCCGCTCAGCCGCGTCAACTGGGCAGTGGCTGGCATGACAGCGCGAGACTTGCTCACCGTCGATGAGGCTGGTGATCAGCACCTCTCCGCCACGGGGGCGTTGGCAAACCACAGCATCAGCTCCGAACAAGGGCCGTAAACCCATCTCCCCATTGCTGAGGTGAGACCGGAGGGAGCCTGTGGCGGGCCGCAGGCCCGCACCCGCCCCAGAACAGCCTATCCAAGTCTCTCTTCTGTTGGATCCACCGTCGGGGGTGCTTCGAGGCTGCGGGCGATCTTCGATCGCCGCAGCACCTCAGCATGAGGAATGTTCTGTCTTCCAGAAGCTTTCTGCTGATCAGACGGCTACAGAGATGTGTGCACACGGTCGCCCGTGCGGGAGAGGGCATGCGCAAGATCCGGGGTGTGAAGCCGCAAGCCGCGCCGGCCGGGCGAGGAGACCAGCGCCCTTCCGTCCTGGGTGTCCTCCAGTGCGGCCCATCGCGGGACGGGTCCCGTCAGCTCCCCGGCGGCGGGCCCTGTCGACCGCCGTCTCCCCTCGATCGAAGCGGATGTCGCGCTGCCCAACCGACAGGGCGGTCGCGCCGAGCCCGCGACCGCCGCTCCGGAGGCGTCGGGCGAAGTTCGGTCTGAATTGACGCATTCGCAGCGCCTGTCAGAACCTTGCGGCATGCCTGCCTCATTCCCTCGCGGGCGGCGGCCTCCCGCCGTCGGAATATGGCACGAATGTCACATCTTCTTCCCTAGGGTTATGGGAGCGCTGCCATCGCTTGAAATTGTCTGACATTTGTTTCTAGACCTTCCCCAAGGGGAGGAGATTTAATGCCCGAGACAACGCGCACCCTCCCTTTCGTTAGGAGAGGGGACAAGCGATGATGATCATGAACAGAGCGGCGACCCGAGCGGACGGGTCCCGCCTCGTGAAGCGTTTTCTTCTCGCATCCGCGGCCGGCCTGACGGTCGTGAGCGGTGCGAAAGCGGCGGATCTTCCGGCCAAGAAGGCGGCGCCGGTCGATTACGTGCGGGTCTGCACGGCCCACGGCGTCGGCTTCTTCTACATCCCGGGCACCGACACCTGCATCCGTCTCGGCGGCTTCGTCCGCGTCGAGGCGAACTACGCCAACAGGCTGTCGCGCGCCACCGGCGACCTGAGCGGCTTCGACGCGATCGGCCGCCTGAACATGGACGCCCGCACCTCCACCGGCTACGGCACCCTGCGCGCCTTCGTCCGCATGGAACTCGGGAGCCGCACCGGCAGCCTGTTCCTGGGCTTCCTTCCGACCTACGGCATGGCCTACGGCGCCACGGGCATCGACACGGCGGGCCGCGTGCAGCAATACGCGAACGTCGACAAAGCTTTCATCCAGTTCGCGGGCCTCACCGCCGGCCGCGCCTCGTCGTTCTTCGACTTCTACGCGCACGACTACGAGATCATCGGCCAGACCTTCAACTCGGACATCACGACGAACCTGCTGGCCTACACGGCCCAGTTCGGCGGCTTCTCGGCGACGGCCTCGATCGAGGACCCGAACCTGCGCACCATAGCGACCTTCGGCGGCGGTGCCGCCGGCACCGGCTTGACGGGCAGCCAGGCCCCGGGCGCGAACTACGCGCCGATCGTCGTGCGGGACGGCACGGGCGCGCCGATCGGCTTCGTGTCGCAGGACGTGGTGCAGCGCTCGCGCCTGCCCGACTTCGTCGGCTCGCTGCGCTACGACGCGGCCTGGGGCGCGGCGCAGCTGTCGGGGGCCGTCCACAACGTCAACGCGGGCCTCAACTCCGCCGTCGTGACGGGGCTCACCAACGACCAGATCGCGCTGCTGCCCGCGACCGTCAACCCGGCGGCCCGCGCCGCCACCGCCTATGGCTGGGCCGTGCAGGGCGGCATCAAGGTCAACCTGCCCTTCATCGCGGCCGGTGACGCCCTCTACCTCGAAGGCGCCTACGGCGAGGGCGCGCCGGGCTACACCGGCTACTACAATTTCGGCTGGCCGGCCCCCGGCAGCGTGGTCAACCCGGTCACCGGGAAGATCGACCTGTCCAAGAGCTTCACGGTGGTCGGCTCGCTGCTCCACTACTGGACGCCGACCTGGCGCTCGGCGGTGTTCGGCTCCTATGGCGAGCAGTATTACGCTCGCAACGTGCGGTTCAACAACGCCCTGTTCGGCGTAGCGGGCCTGCCGGTGCCGACCACGGACGCGGGCGTGGCGGCCCTGGCGGTCAGCCCGCTCCTGCGCGACAGCAACCAGATCACCGCCGGCGCGAGCCTGATCTGGTCGCCGGTGCGCGACCTCGATATCGGCGTCGAGGGCGCCTATGTCCGCCAGGCCGTCAACAGCGGCAACGTGCTCGACACCAACAAGTCGGGGCTGAACCTCGCGAGCGCGACGGCCGCGCAGATCGCCGCGGCCCCGAAAGTGTCCTCGCAGGACACGTTCAACATCCGGATGCGCATCCAGCGCGACTTCTGATCCGGATCCCCGGTCAAAACGAAAGGGCCCCGGCAAGCGCCGGGGCCCTGTCTCGTGTCCGCACCGGACGGAGGGGATCGCCGCCCGCCGGGGGGCGGCGCGGCGCCGGCCGGCCTACTTGAGGTGCTGGGCGAGGTACTTGTTCATCTCGAACATTGTCGCCTTGTCCTTGCCGAAGACCTTCTTCAGCTTGTCATCGGCGAGGATCTCGCGCTTGTTCTCGGGGTTCTGCAGCGAGTGCTTGCGGATGTACTCCCACACCTTGCTCACCACCTCGCCGCGCGGGATCGGCTTGGTGCCGACGATCGCGCCGAGTTCGGCCGAGGGCTGCAGGGGCTTCTGCAGGGCGTTGGGCTTGTCGCCGGTCTTCGGCGCGGCCACCTTCTTGCCCTTCGCGGCCGGCTTCTCGGCCTCGGTCGCCTCGGCCTTGGGAGCCGCCTCTTTCTTCGTCGTCTTGGTCGCCATCGGTCTCCTCCGGTGTCCCCTGGGGCCCATGAAGCCGGATATACCGCCCTGACGGGCATAGAGCGTCAACAACTAAGCCTTGCTGGTCGCGTTCCAAGCGGAATTCGGACACGCGCCCCGATCATCCACACCCGAAGGCGTAAACGAAAGCTCAAGAGCGTGTCTATCCGGCCGTGACCCAGGGGGCACGGCCCTCCAGCGGGTAGGCCGGGTCGGTGTAGCCGGGGGTGGAGGGGTGGCCGGCCGGCACCAGCCGGTCGACCAGGGCCTCGTCCTCGGCCGTGAAGCGGTAGGCGAGCGCGTCCCGGTAGCTCTCCCACTGCGCGACGGTGCGCGGGCCGGCGATGACCGCCGTGACCGCCCGGTTGTTGAGCACCCAGCCCACCGCGAAATCGACCGGGGAGGCGCCCCGCTCCCGCGCATGCGCCGCGATCTCGCGGGCGATGGCGAGGCTCTCGGGCCGCCACTCGGTCTGCATCATGCGGGTGTCGCCGCGGCCGGCGCGGCTGCCCTCGGGGGGCGGGGCGCCGGGCTCGTACTTGGCGGTGAGCACGCCGCGGGCGAGCGGCGAGTAGGGCACCACGCCGAGCCCGAAATGCGCGCAGGCCGGCAGGTGCTCCACCTCCGGCATGCGGTTGAGGGCGTTGTAGTAGGGCTGGCTCGCCGCCGGCCGGTCGAGGCCGAGGTCGTCGCAGATCCGGCAGATCTCGGCGACGCGCCACGCCCGGTGGTTCGACACCGCGAAGTAGCGGACCTTGCCGGCGCGGATCAGGTCGCCCATCGCCCGCACGGTCTCGTCGAGGGGCGTCCCGTGGTCCTCCTTGTGGAGGTAGTAGAGGTCGATGCGGTCGGTCCCGAGCCGCCGCAGGCTCGCCTCGCAGGCCCGGATCACGTGGAGCCGGGAGAGGCCGCGGTCGTTGGGGCCTGGCCCCACCGGGTTCGCCACCTTGGTGGCGAGCACCCAGGCGTCGCGGTCCCCCGCGATGGCGCGGCCCACCACCTCCTCGGAGCGCCCGTCGTTGTAGACGTCGGCCGTGTCGATGAAGTTGATCCCGCGGTCGCGGGCATCCGCGACGATGCGGGCGGCCTCCGGCTCCTCGGTCTGGCCGCCGAACATCATGGTGCCGAGGCAGAGGGGGGAAACCTTGAGACCGGACCGGCCGAGCGTGCGGTACTCCATCGCGTCGCAATCCTCCGATGGTGGCGGATCCATGGCGCGCGGCCCTCATGGGGCGCGCGGATCGACGCCGTGTGGAAGCCGGGGTTTTCCTCCCATTCACCCTGTTCGGCAATCCCCCGTTAAGCACGCGACCGCAGAACTTCTCCCATGTTCATCGCAGCAATCTCCCTCGCCTTCGGCGCCGCGGGCGCCCTCATCCTCGGCCTTCGGGCCGCGGTGTCCTCCGAAACATCAGAAGAGAGCTTTCCCTCGTCCAGCTTGTTCTGATCCGGCGATGTCCGGGCGGCGGCGCGACCGCGCGAGCGGGCGCCGCCGCCCGGCCCCGCGATGCTGAGCCGCTTCCTCCTCGTCGCGGCGGCGCTCTACGCCGGGTACGGCGTCACGACGCCCTACCTTCCCGCCCTGCTCGCCGAGCGCGGGCTCGGCCCCGACGCGATCGGGCTCGTGCTGGCGGCCGGCCAGGGTGTGCGGCTCGCGGCCGGGCCCCTGGCCGGGCACCTCGCGGACCGGCGCGCCGCGCCCCGGGGGGTACTGGCGGCCTGCGCGCTCCTGTCGGCCCTGACCGCCCTCCTCCTGCTCCCCGCGCAGGGCCTCGCGCTCCTGCTGGCGGCCTTCGTGGCCCACGCGGCGGCGACGGCGCCGCTGGCGCCCCTGGCGGATTCCCTGGCGCTGCCGGCGGCGGAATCCGGCCGCTTCTCCTACGGGTGGGTGCGCGGGGCGGGCTCGGCGGCCTTCATCGGCGGCACCCTGCTCGCCGGCGCCGTGACGCCGCGGGCGGGCCGCCCGGCGCTCCTCCTCTGCGGCGCGGTCGCCTTCGCGCTCCTCGCCGCCCTGGTGCCGCGGCTGCCGGCCACCGCCCGGCCCGGCCCGTCCCCCGAGGCGGGACCCGGCCCCCTCCTGCGCTCCCCGGCCTTCCGCCGCCTCGTCCTGGTGGCCGCCCTGGTGGTGGGGAGCCACGCCCTGCACGACGCCTTCGCGGTGATCCGCTGGCAGGCGGCCGGGATCGGGCCCGGCACGGCGAGCCTGCTCTGGGCGGAATCCGTCGCCGCGGAGGTGGCGGTGTTCACGCTCCTCGGGCCGCCGCTCCTCGCCCGGCTCGGCCCGGCGCGGGCGCTGATGCTGGCCTCCGCCGCCGCCGCCCTGCGCTGGGGCGTGAGCGCCATGACGGCGGCCCTGCCCGTGCTGGCGGCGCTCCAGGCCCTGCACGGGCTCACCTTCGCGCTCCTCCACCTCGCCTGCATGCGGGTGCTGCTCGCCATCGTGCCGCCCCACCTCGCGGCGACCGCCCAGACCCTCTACGGGACGCTCGGCCTCGGCCTCGCCACGACCCTGACGACGCTGGCCGCCGGTCCCCTCTACGGCTGGGCCGGGCCGTCCGCCTTCTGGGCGATGGCCCTGATGGCGGGCGCGGCCCTGCCGCTCGCCGGAACCCTGGCCCGGAGCCTGCGCCTTCCCGCCGGGGCGCCGGAGCCTTGACCTAGGCGGCCGGGCGGCGGATGGCGGGGCGCCCCCCGGGATCCAACGATGCCGCTGCCCAACGACCTCACCGCCCTCGACACCACCGCGCACATCATCCAGGTGGCGCTGACGCCGGTCTTCCTGCTCTCCGGCCTCGCGACCCTGCTCAACGTCTTCTCGACGCGCCACGCCCGCATCGCCGACCAGGTCGAGAAAGTCGCGGGCCGGCCGGACGAGGTGGCGCGGCTCGCCGACCTGCGGCGGCGCAGTCTCGCGCTCGACCTCGCCGTGGTGCTGGCAGCTCTGGGCGGGGTGGCGACCTGCGGGGCGGTGCTGACGCTGTTCGTGGGAGCGCTGCGGGACACCGGCGTCGCGAGCGTGCTCTTCGCGCTTTTCGGGGCCGCGATCGTGTTCACCCTCTGCGCGCTCGCGGTCTTCGCCCTGGAGATGACGCTGGCGAGCCGGGACGTGCGCAGCGCGGCACAGAACCAAGCGGACGAGGCGCGGGAGCGCTGACGAACCGGAACCGACCCGGCCGGGATCCGGTTCCCCGGGGCATGACGGGAGAGAGGCCATGCCGACCGAATTGCCGAACGAACGCTCCTTGCGCGCCCCGGGCTCGATGGAACTCGACCCGACCGGAGAGGGGATCGCCACCGACGAGACGCGCCGGCTCATCGCCTCGAACAAGGTCGAGGGCACGCCGGTCTTCGACCGCAAGGGCGAGAGCCTGGGCACGATCCTCAACTTCATGGTCGACAAGGTCTCGGGCCAGGTCGCCTACGCGGTCCTGTCCTTCGGGGGATTCCTGGGCTTCGGCGAGAGCCACCACCCGGTGCCCTGGCGGGCGCTGACCTACGACACCCGCCTCGGCGGCTACGTCATCGACATCGACGCGGACGCGCTCGCGGGGGCGCCGCGCCAGGGGGCGGACGAGGACCCCTTCGCGGATCCGGGCTTCGGCCCGAAGGTCGACGCGCATTGGGGCCGCCGCACGGCCGCGGGCTGAACCCCGTGGCCGCGGACGCGCCCGATCCTGCCCCCGGTGAGGCGGACCCTCGCGCCGCGGCGGTGCCGCGCGGGGAGGGCTTCGCCATCGCGCCCGGGACGGGCAAGCGGCCCGGCGTGCTGGTGGCGATGCCCTTCGACCGGGACCTGATCGCGCGCTTCCGCGAGACCTTCCCGACCGCCAAGTTCCGGCGCGCCAAGCGGCTCTGGTTCGTGCCCGGCACGACCGCCGAGCGGCGGGTCGATGCCTGGATCGGCCGGGAACTCTCCGCCCGCGACGCGCACGGGGACGAGAAGGGCCGCGACGCCTTCGCGTTCGAGCCGCTGACGAGCCGCTACCTCGACCCGGCGCCCGAGGGGTTGATCGTGCGCACGCCCTATTCGCGCACCGTGGTCGAGACCCTGCGGGGCGTCTCGGCGGCCCACTGGGACCCGGCACTCCGCGCCTGGCGGGTACCCTGGCGGGCCTACGAGGCGCTGAAGGCCGTCTGGCCGGTGATCGAGGCGGCCGCCGCCCGCAACGAGCCCGAGGCCAAGCGCGCCCGGCGCGAGGCGGCCCGGGACCCGGCGGCGGAGCGCGAGCGGCGGCGGCGGCGGCGCAGCCCGGTCCCCGCCGACGACCCGCCGCCCCTCGGCGTGCCGGTGGAGACCGCGGCCTTCGGCGTGGTGGTGTTCGAGGCCCTCGACGCGGAGCCGATCGGCCCGGAGGACCTCGCGGGCGCGGTGACGCCCCTGCCGCGGGGGCGGGCCTATCTCTGGGGCTGGTGGCGGATGCCGAGCGTCCGCGACCTCGCCGAGATCGTGCCCGCGGCGCGGCCCGACGATGTGCGCCGCGGCTGGTGGCCGGCGACCCGGGAGGGGCTGGAGACCCGGCGGCGGCGCCTGCGCGAGACGGAGCGGGCGCGGGCGACGCGGGCGGAGCGGCGGGACCTGGCCGACGCGTCGGCCGGGGAGAGCGCGGGCGAGTGAGGCTGGTCCGGGCCGCCCGCGTGACACCCGTCTCGCTCATTCGCGGGCGTGGGACAGGCCGCCGGCCGGTTCGTCCCGAGGGGCTTCCCCGGACGTCTCCTCGCCGGTCCGCCCGAGCAGCACGAAGACCAGGGCGGCCGTCGCCAGGGTGATGCCCGCGAGAGCCCGCAGGAGCGTGCCGAACGCCTCCGCGTAGGCGGCCCGCAGCGCCTCGCGGCCGAGCCCGGGCAGGAGTCCCGCCGCCTGCGCGAGGTCGCCGACCGCGAGCCGGTGGGCCGCCGCCGCCGCGCCGGGCCCGGCCGGGTGCAGGCGCGCCGCGACGAGAGCGGCGAGCGCCGCGCCGACCACCGCCAGCGCGATCCCCTCCCCGGCGACCCGCACCGTGCTGAACAGGCCCGCGGCCATCCCGGCGCGCTCCTTGGGCACCACACTGACCGCGAGCCCGTCCATCAGGCCCCAGGGCAGGCCGATCCCGGCGCCGATCGCGACCATCGGCAGGGCGACGAGAGCCACCGGCGCGTCGGGCGGCGTCAGCGCCAGCCACAGCAGGCCGCCCGCCGAGATCAGGAGTCCGGCCCCGCAGAGCACGGCCGGCCGCATCCAGCGGGTGAGTTGGCCGGCCAGCAGCGGCAGCCCGAGGAGCGGGCCCGAGAGCGCGATCATCAGCAGTCCCGCCGGCACCTCTCCCCTCCCCTCCACGCCGACGAAGCGCAGCGGCAGCAGGATCAGCAGGACCACGAAGCCGTAGGCCGGCGATGCCGCCAGGAGCTGGACACCGACGAAGCGGGGATAGCGGAACAGCGAGAGGTCGAGCATCGGGCGGTCCCGCCGGGTCTCGACCGCGACGAAGGCGAGGGCGAGCAGGCCCGCCGCGGCGAGGAGCCCGATCACCGCCGCGTCGCCGAAGCCCCGCTCGGGCGCCAGCAGGAAGCCGGTGGTGAGGCAGGCCAGCGCCGCCGTGAAGCTCGCCGCGCCCGGCCCGTCGACCCCGCCCGCCTGCGGGTCGCGGCTCTCCCGCAGGACGCCCCGGCCGAGCAGGGCCGCCGCGGCGGCGAAGGCGGCGACCGGAACGAAGATGCCGCGCCAGCCGAGGACCGCCACGATGGCGCCGGACGCGACCGGGCCGAGGGACAGGCCGACGCCGAAGCTCGTGCCCACCAGGCTGAAGGCGCGCAGGCGCCGCGCCGGCGGGATCTCCTGGGCGAGGGCCGCCATGCCGCCCGAGAAGGCTGCCGCCGCCGCGAGGCCCTGGCCGGCCCGCAGCAGGTCGAAGACCAGGATCGTCGGGGCGAGGACGAGGGCGAGCGAGGACGCCGCGAAGGCGCCGCTGCCCGCAAGGAAGACGCGCTTGCGCCCGGTCGCGTCGGCGAGCGCGCCCGCCAGCATCAGGCAGGAGCCGAAGGTCAGCATGAAGGCGTTGGTCGCCCAGGCGAGGGCCGTCGCCCCGCCGCCGAGATCGCGGCCGATGGCCGGAAGCGCGACGGCCGTGCCCGTGAAGGTCAGCGGCATGGCGAGGGCGGCGAGGCAGACGGCGAGGAGGGCGAGCCCGGTGCGGGGCTCGCCACGGGCAGTGGCGGGCGGCATGCGGCATCCTGGGACGGAGAGGACGGGACGCGGCGGCCGGGAGACCTGCCGCTGGGTCATACGTATCCGGCCGCCCGAATGCGCGATAAGATCGCCGTCCTTCCGAAGATAAGGGACAGGAACGCTCGAATGGACCGGCTGCCCGGCCTGACGGCCTTCGTCCGCACCGCGGATCTCGGCAGCTTCGCGGCGGCGGGCCGCGTCCTCGGCCTGTCACCCTCGGCGGTGGGCAAGGCCGTCGCCCGGCTGGAGGATCGGCTCGGCGTGCGCCTGCTCCAGCGCTCGACCCGGCGCCTGCGCCTGACCGAGGAGGGGCGCCTCTTCCACGAGCGCTGCCGCCTCGTCCTCGACGAACTCGACGACGCGCAGAACGCCCTGATGCGGACCCGGGAGGCCCCGCGCGGGCGCGTGCGCCTGAGCTGCCCGATCGTCGCCTACCACCTGCTCTGGCCGCATCTCGACGCCTTCCTGGCCCTCTACCCGGAGATCGACCTCGACATCGACTTCAACGACCGCATCGTCGACCTGATCGAGGAGGGGGTGGACGTGGCGATCCGCAGCGGGCCGCTGCCGGACAGCCGCGTCATGGTGCGGGCGCTCCGCCCCTTCCGGCTGCTCCTCTGCGCGGCGCCGGCCTACCTGGCGCGGCGCGGCACGCCGCGGACCCCCGGGGATCTCGCGGGGCACGCCGCCCTCGGCTTCCGCCATCCCAACACCGGCAAGCTCCAGGACTGGCCGCTCGTGCGCCCGCCCGGGGCGCCGGAGATCCGCATCCGCCACGTCCTCACCTGCAACAACATGGAGGCGCTGCACGGCGCCGTGCGGCGCGGGATCGGCATCGGCTGCATGCCGGATTTCCTGGTCGCGGACGGTCTCGACAGCGGCGCGCTGATCCCCCTCCTCGTGGATCACCTGGAAGCGCCCGGCCAGTTCAACCTGCTCTGGCCGTCGCGCCGCCACCTCTCGCCGAAGGTCCGGGTCCTGGTCGACTTCCTGGCCGAGCGCCTGTTCCGGAGCGAGTGCCGGCTGCCGGGCCGGGAGGGCGGGGGCTCGGGACACGAACAGACGCGGTCGCCGCCCGGCGTCGTCCACCAGGATCCGCTTCGCCGGTGAGACCGCGATGAAAACCGGCTCGCGGTGCGGTCAGATGGCCTGGAGGCGCACACCTGGCTTCCCCCTTGGCGATGTGAATGTCCGTTGAGGATGGGAAGCGGATATGCGCAGCTTCCCGCGCTGTCTCCCAGACGCGCGTAACCGATGAGCAAGCAGGCCAACATCTCTCAACGGAAATCACCGTCGATTACGGCTCACTGAAGCAGACCGGAACGCATCAAGCCAACACCGACCTTCAACCAACGCGCCTCTCCCTCTTTTTAGCTGTCCGAACGGCTATTCAACGCCGTACAGGGCCACGAATACATGACATCGAGGGTAGCTATCCGAACGGCCGGTGAAGCTCTGACCAACGGTGAAGGTGAGCCCTGGATCGCCATGGACGACGAAGCGGTCCTGTCGCCTATCTGGATCAAGCCGCAACGCTGAAGGTGGTGCGGCGCATCAGGCGCCCGGGGGACGCGACACGCTGGCGAGTGCTGGCTGGAGCAAGTAGATCGTTGCGGCGGGAGCTTCGGGTCGACATGCAAAGGCGAACCTTCATCGGCGTCGTTTCTGGTGCATTCGCGTGGCCGTCCCCGTGGGCCGCAGCGCAGCAGGCGGGGAAGCCGTACCGGATTGCCTACCTGGCTCTGCTCCCCGACGAGGACACCTCTCTGGCGAAACCGTTCCTGGAGCGATTGCAGGAGCTGGGCTACGACGAGGGTAGGAACATGACGTGGACGTACCGGTCGGCCGATGGCCGACCGGAGCGCTTGCCGGCTCTCGCGGCCGAGCTGGTGCAGGCCAGGCCGGACGTTCTTGTGACCGGCTTCGGGACGCTCGCGGCAAAGGCCGCCAGGGCCGCGACCCGTTCCATCCCGGTCGTGTTCACGATGGTCGGCGACCCGGTCGGCGCGGGCCTGGTAGCGAGCTTGAGCCGGCCCGGCGGAAACGTCACCGGCTTCAGCGACATGGCGAGCGACTTCGCCGCCAAGCGGCTGCAGCTCCTGCAGGACCTCATCCCCGGCCGAAAGGTCATCGCGGTGCTCGGGAACCCCGACACGCCATTCACCGCGCTAGCCCTGAAGCAGGTCAAGGCGGCCGCCGCCGCGACGGACCAGCCGCTCGCGGTCGTCGAAGCCCGGACGCTCGGCGAGATCTCCTTCAGCATCGAGACCGCGATCAAGGCGGGGGCGGCCGGCCTGATGACTTTGGACGATCCCCTCCTGCTGAGCGGCAAGGCGCAGATCGTCAAGCTCGCGGCAGAGGCCCGGCTGCCGACCATCTACGGATTGAGGGATTACGTCGAGGCGGGCGGTCTGATGGCCTACAGCATGAACCGGCGACTGATGTGCCGTCGTTCCGCCGAGTATGTGGACAGGATCCTGAAGGGCGCATCTCCGGCCGATCTTCCGGTCGAGCAGCCGATCAAATTCGAGCTCGTGATCAATCTGAAGACCGCGAAAGCTGCCGGAATCAACATCCCCGCGTCATTTTACGCCATAGCGGATGAACTGATGGAGTGAACGTGCCCCGCGCGGAGCCGGATAGGGCGACGCTGACGGCCCCTCAACGGCGCCGGTGATAGCAGATCTTTGGTACGGAGCCGCTTCGCGGCGATTCCTATGCTGGTTTCCGGATCTCCCTCCGCTGACGCTGCAGTCGTCCGGAAAAGGGGGTGCCCGTCATGAAGCTGGTGTCGCCTCCTTTCATTCACCAGGATCCGCTTCGCCGGTGAGAACTCACACGTAGCCGCTCGACCGAAACGGATCCCGTCTCACACGCCTTCAATCCTCTCGGCGTCTCCACGCATGAGGCGGCAGGCCGGCCCATCGTCGGAACACGGTCGTGAAGTGGGATTGATCGGCGAAACCGGTCGCGTGGGCGATGCTCGCGAGGGGAAGATCGGTTCCGCTCATCAACTCCTTCGCACGCTGGATGCGGGCCTCGGTCAACCAGCGGTGCGGCGTCGTCCCGGTCGATCCCCTGAAGGCGCGGCAGAACTGCGAACGCGAGAGGCCGGCCATCGCAGCAAGCTCGCCGAGTGAGAGGTCGTCCGCGAGACGGTCCCGCATGTGGTCGGTCACGCGGGCGAGCTGCCGGGGCGCGAGCTGTGGCCTCCCGATGCCGGGACCTGCCACCGGCACTGGCCGCGCCACCTCGAGCATCAGGGTCAACGCCATCGTCTCGGCGAGAAGCGTGCCGACGGTGCCGGGATGCTCGATCGCCCCGCGTAACCCGTGGAGGAGGGCGAGGCTCAGCGGCGTGCCCGCGTCGACGCGCGGCACGCCCGGCGCAGCGGTCTCGACGTCGGCGACGATCGCCTCATCGATCTCGACCGTGAGGTAGCTCATGCGCGAACTGGCGACGACCTCGTTCACGATCGTCGTTCGCGCCGGATAGAACGCGACCTGATCGCGGCGCGAGACCAGCGGACCGGGCGGATGACCGTCCAGCGCCTGCGTGCTTCCGCGCTCGAACGAGCCCGACAGGCCGAGCCTGAGGACGGGCCAGGGCAGCCGGAACCGCTGGACGACGGCCTCGGTCCGCTCGCGGTGGATGAGCGTCGCGCGCACGCGGCCCCAATCCGCGGACCGGCTCGCCCGCATCGGGGCGCCGTAGTGGCGCACCAGGTCGGGCGCCTCACCCGTCCAGACCATGCTCACCTCGCCCGGGCGCCGGGGCGCGCGCCCCGCATCCCCGCCCCGGATCGCGCCGAGGATGAAGGACGGGGCACCGTCCCGCAATCGGCGCGCCTTTCCCGAAAGACGGCCACCGCGGACGCGCGCATTCTGCTCCGGCCGGCGGAGCACGGAAGCGCGGGCGCGCCGGGAACCCGGTGTCCGGGATCCCGATTGGCACCGCGCCGGCCCGCACGGTCATCCTGCGCGATCACGGAGCACGATCGACATGCGCGTGAACCATCCCTTCGTGGCGAGCCGCGACGAGGCACCCGCCTACTGGATGTACGACATCCTCTGGGTCCCGCTCGCCGAGGGCCACCAGACCGGCGGCAGCTACTCAGTGATCGAGCAGTGGATGCGCGCCCAATCCGGCGCACGCGTGCCGCATGTGCACAACTTCTGCGACGAATGGTTCTACGTGATCGAGGGGACGATCGACTTCACGGTCGATGGCAAGCTCGTCCAGGCGAAGCCGGGGGACAGCGTCTGGATCGCGCGCGGCACCGTCCACTCCTTCGTCGTCACGAGCGAGGTCAGCCACGTGCTCAACGGCTACACGCCGGCCGGTTTCGAGCAGGTCATCAAGCACCTCGCGCAGCCGGCCGGACGCCGCGAGCTGCCGCCGGCCGATCTCCCGCCGCCGGACGAACGCACCTTGCGGCTGATCTTCAACAATTACTGGTGCTGCGAAGCCGGAGCCGGCTGGGAGCAGACGACCGACGATCCGCGCGGCGGCTGAGCGACCGGGCGGGTCACCGCCCGGCCGGCCGCCTTCGCGCGCGGATGGTCCGCGTCGCCGTCCGATCGTCACACGGGGGAGCGCCCATGATCGACCTCAACACCGCGACGGCCGCTGAACTGGACGGCGTGCCGGCGCTCAAGGGCCACGGTTTCGAGATCGTCCGCACCCGCGAGGAGCGCGGCCGCTTCACCAGCCTGCGCCAGCTCGACGAGGTCCCGGGTCTCAGCGGCAAGACGGACGGCATCGAGGGCGCGGTCACGATCGCGGCAAGCGAGGGCGCATCCACCCGCTAGAGCATGTTCCGACGAAGTCGGTCGCCGATCCGTCAAAGAAAAAACGGCAAAATCAAGAACCTAGCGTGCCGACCGATTGCAACGCGATCGGGCAGCGCTTTGGAATCGCCTAAAGTTCCTGTATTTCTGCAGATCTCCACAGAATGATTTTCGGACCCCATGGGCCGAAGGCACGTTCTCACGGTGCTTGCTGCCGGTGATATCGATCCCGTGGCCTCGTGCGTTCGACAATCAGGAGAGACGAGCTATGGCGACCAAGCAGAAGACTCTGCAGGACGCGTTCTATGAGACCCTCAAGGACGTCTACTATGCCGAGAAGCAATCGGTCCGCGCGCTGAAGAAGTCGGCCAAGGCCGCCGAGCACGAGGCGCTGCGCCAGGCCTTCGAAACCCACGCCGAGGAGAGCGCCAACCAGGTCGAGCGTCTGCAGCAGGTGTTCGAGATCATCGGCAAGCCCGCGCGCGCCAAGACCTGCGAGGCGATGCAGGGCCTGACCGCCGAGATGGAGGAGGATCTGGAGGATTTCGGGGGCAGCCCGGCCGCCGACGCCGTGCTCGCCG
Organism: Methylobacterium sp. JK268; assembly: GCF_054052225.1. Classification (NCBI taxonomy): domain Bacteria; kingdom Pseudomonadati; phylum Pseudomonadota; class Alphaproteobacteria; order Hyphomicrobiales; family Methylobacteriaceae; genus Methylobacterium; species Methylobacterium sp. JK268. The sequence continues at coordinate 66,739 of NZ_JBSVZN010000029.1, forward strand.
CCTGCGCCCAGGCCGTCGAGCACTACGAGATCGCCCGCTACGGCACCCTCAAGACCTGGGCGAGCCAGCTCGGCCACGCGGAGGCGGCCAAGCTGCTCGACGAGACGCTGCAGGAGGAGAAGAAGACCGACCAGCTGCTCTCGCAGATCGCCGAGCAGATCAACGCCGCGGGTTCCGACGAGGAGGCCGAGGAGCCCTCGGCCAAGGGCAAGGGCGGCCGCAAGGCCGGCTGACCGGCACGGGGGGCGCCCGACGGCGCCCCCTTTGACAATCGGCGCGTCGCCCCGGACAACCACCCGCGGGGCGGCGTTTCCGAGAGCGACCGATGAGGCGGACGGGCGTGCAGCGTGTCGTGCGGGCCTGGCCCATCCGCTGGCGGATCCTCGCCATCGCCGGCCTCAACTCGGCGCTGGCCCTGGTGCTGATCGGGATGATCTGGGACGGGGCCGCGGTGCTCGCCCGGACCTGGGACGAACTCGGGCAGGTGCGCCAGTCGGAGCGCTTCCTCGGCCAGATCGACCGCGACACCGAGCGGCTGCAGAGCCTGATCCACCGCTACATCAGCCAGGCCGACGCGGACGTGCTCGCCCGGATCGGGGACCTGCGCGACACGCTGATCGGCCGGCTGCGGGTGCAGGCGCGCCTCGACCCGCTGCTCGCCCAGCCCTCCGAGACCCTGCGGGAGGTCACGGAGCGCTTCATCGACGGCTTCGCCGCCCTGCGCGAGACCCGCTCCAGCCTGTGGCAGGTCTACGAGACCAGCATCGTGCGGCCGGCCCGGGAGATGGCGGGGCTCTACGCGGTCCTCGAAGGGGCCGGCGAGCAGGAGGCGATCGCCGCGCCGCTGTCGCGCGCGCGGCAGGCCTTCCACGCCATGGTGCTGGCCGCCAATGCCTTCTCGCTCTCCGCCTCGGAGGCCTCGGGGGCGGAGGTGCACCGCGCGGCGGCCGCGATCCGCCGCACCGTGCCGGAGATGCGCGGCCTCGTCGCCGATCCGGCGCGGGTCCGCGCCCTCGACGACCTCGACGCCCGGGCCCAGGCCGTCGAGGCGGGCATCGCGGCGCTGGCGGGCGAGTTCGCCACCCAGGCCCGCCTCCTCAAGCAGGAGATCGACGGCAACGCCGACCGGATGTCGGCGGCGATCGAGGAGATGAGCACCACGGTCCACGCCGTCGAGCAGGCGGCCCAGACGCGCTTCGACCGCACGCTCCAGCAGGCGGCCCTGAAGCTCGGCGCCGTGGCGGCGGCCTTCGTGGCCCTGGTGGCGCTGGTCGGGATCCTGGTGGCGCGGAGCATCAGCGACCCGCTGCGGCGTCTGCGCGGCGCCATGCTGGGCATCGCGGCGGGCGATTACCACCGGCCCGTGCCGGGCGCCGAGGCCCGCGACGAGATCGGCGACATGGCCGCCGCCGTCGCGGTGTTCCGCGAGAACGCGCTCGCGCGCCGGCGCGCCGAGGAGGAGCTGCGCCGCGCCAAGGACCAGGCCGAGACCGCCCTGGCGGAGCTGCGCGAGACCCAGGCCAGCCTGATCGAGGCCGAGAAGCTCGCGGCGCTCGGCGGCCTCGTCGCCGGGGTGGCGCACGAGGTCAACAACCCGGTCGGCATCAGCCTCACGGTGGCCTCGACCCTGAGCCAGCGCTGCGCGGCCTTCGCGGCGGATCTCGCGGCGGGGCCCCTGCGGCGCTCGCAGCTCCAGGCCTTCGTCGAGTCGGTGCAGGAGGCGGGCCGCCAGCTCGTCGCCAACCTGATGCGGGCGGGCGACCTCGTGCAATCCTTCAAGCAGGTCGCCGTCGACCGCAGCCAGGACGCGCGGCGCCGCTTCGACCTCGGCGAGACCTGTGCCCAGATCATCGCCAGCCTGCGGCCGGAACTGCGCACCGCCCGCATCGCCCTCGCCCTCGACCTGCCCGCCGGGATCGCGATGGACAGTTTCCCGGGTCCCCTCGGCCAGGTGCTGACGAACCTCTTCCTCAACGCCGTGCGGCACGGCTTCGCGGACGGGCGCGCGGGCACGATCACGCTCTCCGCCGAGCCCCTCGGGACGGACCGGGTGGCGATCACCTTCGCGGATGACGGGGCGGGCATGGAGGAGGGGGTGGCGCGGCGGGCCTTCGAGCCCTTCTTCACCACCCGGCGCGACAGCGGCGGTACCGGGCTCGGCCTCCACCTCACCTTCAACATCGTCACCCACCAGCTCGGGGGGCGCATCGCGCTGTCGTCGGCGCCCGGGGCGGGCAGCCGCTTCGTCCTGACCCTGCCGCGCGTCGCCCCCGTCCAGGCACCCGGGCCGCAGCCCCGCGCGGCTTGATCGGGATCACACCGGCTGGCTGGCCACGGCCGTGACGGCGCTCGCCGTCGCCGGGGCGGCGGCCTCGCTGGCGTGAGGGCCGGGGCGGGAGCCGCGTCCGGCCGCGCGGCATCGGATGCCATCCGTCGTCGCGACGCGAAGGGAGCACGCGATTGCGCTGCTCCAGATCGTTGCTGTCATTGGGTGATAGGCTCGCCTCAAGGAGGGACGGACCATGCCGACACCCAGCGGTCAGATGACCGTCACGCTCACCCGCGAGTTGGAACAATACGTTCGCGACAAGGTGCGCGAGGGCGCCTTCGCGACCCCGAGCGAGTACATCCGCGACCTGGTGCGGGAGCGTTACTTGGCCGAACGCGACCGGGCGGCGAAGCTGAAAGCCCTGGATGCCGCCCTGGCCCGCGGGATTGCCGACGCCGAGGCGGGACGGGTGGTGCCCGTGGAGGAGGCCTTCGCCCGTATCCGCGCACAACTGGCCGAGGATGAGGCCGGCGCGCGCCGATGAGGGTGGTCCTGACCGCATAGGCCATCGACGACCTGCTGCAGATCGCCCGCTCCATCCGCCGGCATAACCCGGTGCGAGCTGAGACTTTCGTGGCTGAACGCGACGATCACTGCATCTGTCTGGCCACCATGCCCCTTGCCTATTCCCTCGCTCCCGGCCGGGAGGGCAGCGGAGTCCGCCGCCGCCCTCATCGGGATTACCTGATCGTCTACTGCCTCGATCCGCAGGGCGAGGTCGTCGAGGTCCTGCACGTGCTCAAAGGGGCTCAGCACTATAAAGCGATCCTGTTCCCAGCGGATTATAGCCGTAAACATCTTAAACATCCATGATCAAAAATTTAATAGTCCTCAATATGTTGTAGCCTGACTATTTTCCTCTACGTCAAATCAGCAGTGCTGGCCGCGACCGTCAGAACCCGGCCCTGACCCCGGCGAAGACGGCCCGCCCGTTGCCCGGGTAGAAGGCCGCCAGGGCGGCCGGACCGCCGGCCACCGTGCGGGCATTCGTGACGACCGAGATGTCCGAGACGTATCGGGCGTCGGTCAGGTTGCGGGCGTCGAGGAAGACCGTGACGCCGTTGCGCAGGTCGAGCGACGCCTGCAGGTTGACGAGCGCGTATCCGGGCACCCGCAGCGTGTTGGCGTGGTCCGCGAAGGCCCCGCGCGGCACCCAGTCGAGAGACGGGGCGACGGTGAGGCCACTCGGATGGGTGTAGCGCAGCACGGTGCGCAGCACCTCGTCCGGGATGCCGGCGATGCGGCCGCTGCCGAAGACCGGGTCGCGCACGAAGCGGAAGTCGTTGTGGGTCCAGACCTGCTGGATCGTCACGGCATCACCGGACGCGGCGAGGCCGCGGGCGAGGTCGAGGGAGAAGGCCGCCTCCACGCCCTGGTGGCGGGTGCGCGGGGCGTTGAAGGTCGCGGCCGGGATCCCGAGGCCGGGCGCGACCGCGTAGTTGATGAGTTCGTCCCGCACCTCCGCCCGGTAGAGCGTCACGTCCCAGGCGAGCCGGTCGACCCGGCCGCGGCTGCCGGCCTCGACGGTCCAGGCCCGCTGCGCGGCCAGCGGCACGAAGACCGCGCTCGTGGTGTTCGACGATTGCACGAGGTCGGAGAAGTCCGGCACGTCGCGCGAGCGGGTGACGTCGCCGAAGACCTGGATCTGCGGCAGGGGCTGCCAGAGCAGGCCGAGCTTCGGGTTGACGCCCTCGTAGGTCTCGTTGGCGAAGGACGCCAGCTGGTTCGGCGGCGCGAACCCGCCCCGGTTGCTGTAGGTGCGGTTCGACGAGAACAGCTTCGCGCCGGTCATCAGCGCGACGTCGGGCAGGAACCAGAACCGGTTCTCCGCATAGGCCTCATAGTTGGAGGCGCTCTGCAGCGAATTCACCGTCTGGGCGCCGCGCTGCCCGGCGACGTTCACGAATTGCAGGGCGGTGTTCTGGCCCGCGAAGGCGCGCAGGCCGAGCAGCAGGTCGTTCCGGTAGCCGCCGAGGTCGAAACTGCCGGCCCAGTGCGGCGCGACCCCGTAGGTCCAGCCGTCCTGGTCGATGACCTGGAAGATCGGGTGGTAGAGCGACTTGTGGATGGCCCAGGAATCGATGTCGAGCTTGCCGGTGTCGAGCAGGAACGAGGTGCGATTGGCGACCCGCTCGGTCTCGACCTGCCGGGATTGGTTGCCGCTGATCGCCGTCGGGTTGGCGAGGCGTGGGGTGTTGAGCGCGCTGAACAGCGTCAGCGTGCCCGGCAGCTTCTGGTCGGTGAGGTAGGCCCCGACGTAGAAGCGCGTCTCGACGCCCGGCGCGAGCTGGTAGCCGAGATTCGCGTTGACGTCGCGTGTGGATTGCGCCTCGTGGGCGCGGTAGCCGTCCGCGTTCGTGACCGTGGCGTTGAGCAGCACGTCGACCGGCCCGGAGACCCGCGAGACCTGGACGTTCTCCCGGACCGTGTTGAAGCTGCCGCCCTCGAGGCGCAGGATGGTGGGCGCGAAGGCCGTCTGCGCGGTCGGCGTCACCGCGTTGACCGCGCCGCCGAGGGTGGTGGCGCCGAACGCGAAGGCGTCGCCGCCCTTGTAGACCTCCAGCGCGCGCAGGCCGAGCGGGTCGATCTGGTAGAAGTCGCCGCTCCCGTCCGCGAGGTTGAACGGGATGCCGTCCTGCAGGAGCTCGATCCCGCGCAGGTGGAAGTTGCGGGCGACGCCCGAGCCGCGGATCGAGAGCCGCAGTTCCTGGCCGTAGCGCTCCTGGACGGTGACGCCCGGCACGTCCTTGAGCACGTCCCGCAGGGTGTTGGCGTAGGTGTCCTGGAACTGGGCCGCGTCCACGAAGGCGACGGAGCCGACGGTGGCGTTCACGGCCTCGCGCTGGGCGGCGACGCTCGGCACCGTCAGGGACCCGGCCGGCGGGCCGTTCCCCGCGACGGTGATCTCGGCGAGCGGGATCGTGCCGGGATCGGAGGATTGGGCGAAGGCGGGGCCGGCGAGCACGAGCGGCAGCGCCGCGGCGCGGCCAGCGGCTCGGAGAAGCGAAGGCATGGGAGAGGGTTCCGTGTCTGACGGGATCGGCGGGAGGGCGATCGGTCAGACGACGGGCGGGGCGCGGGGGCTCGATCGGATCCCGGGCGGGGCGCGGGGCTGGGCGACGAAATCTGGCCGCCACGGGAGCAGGACGGCGCGGCGGCGCGGCCAGGCGATCGCGGTGACCTGCGGCAGCGGCGGCAGCGCGCCGTGGCAGGCCTGCACGGTGACGCAGCAGGTCTTGTGCGCCTCGGGGAGAGCGGGCTGCGTCGGACCGGACTCATCTGGCGCGCAGAGGACATGGGCCGCCGAGGGCGGCCCGGCCGCCACCGCCGCGCCCGCGACGCCCTGGAGGACGAGCGCGTAGAGCGCGGCCACCGCGAGGGCCGCGCGCAGGATCGACCAGCGGGGCGGCGGGGCGCGCATGCTCACGGCCTAGGTTTGCGAGCGCGCGCCTGTCAATCGAGCGGACCGGTGAAACATGGGAAAGTCGCGCCCTGTGCCCGCGATGCTTCGGTCCCCCCGGCCGGATGGCCGCGTCGGCCCGCCCCGGGGCCGCGCAGTACATCCATTCTTAAGCACAGGTTGCGATCGTGGTCGGACGCGACTGCCGGTTGATCAGGGATTGCGATGAGTGACGACGCCGATGCCGGGCCGGAGGCGCCGTGCGACCGCTTCGCCCAGGTCGCGCGCGAACTCCATGCCCTGCGCGGCCGCCCGAGCGGTCCGGAAACGCGGCCGGTCGGCATCGTCGTCCCGATCTACAACGACTGGACCGCGTTCGAACGCCTGGCCCGCGCCATCGACGCCGTCTGCGCCGAGGCCGGGATCACCGCCGAGATCGTGGTGGTCGACGACGGCTCCTGGCAGAGCGGCGAGGAGACGCTGCGGGCGCTCGCCGGGGAGCTGCGGCAGGTCGGCCTGCATCCCGTGTCGCTGGTGACCAATCTCGGGCATCAGCGCGCCATCGCGATCGGGCTCACGCTCGCGAGCGAGCGCGCCGCCGCCTACCGCGCCGTGATCGTGATGGACGGCGACGGGGAGGACCGCCCCGAGCATATCCCCCTGCTCCTGCGCGAGAGCGCGGCGCATCCCGACGCGATCGTCTGCGTCCGGCGCGGGCGGCGCTCGGAGGGCACCCGCTTCGCCCTCGGCTACGCCGCCTTCAAGGCCCTGTTCGCGCTCGCCACCGGCCGGACCATCGATTTCGGGCATTACTGCGTGATCCCGCCGCGGGCGCTGCCGCGCCTCGCCCACAGCCCCACGCTCTGGAGCCACTTCGCCGCCACGCTGCTGCGCTGCGGCCTGCCGCTCCGCCGCGTCCGCCTCGACCGGGGTGTGCGCTACGCCGGGCGGTCGAGCATGAACCTCACCGCCCTGATCCGGCACGGGCTCGCGGCCATCGCGGTCTTCGAGGACGTCTGCCTCGTGCGGCTGCTGATCGCGCTCGGCCTGTTCTGCGCGGTGGTTGCCGCGGCGCTCCTCGGCGTGGTGGCGATCCGCTTCGGCACCGACCTCGCGGTCCCGGGCTGGGCCACCAGCGCGGCCGGCCTGCTCCTGGTGGTGCTGCTCCAGGCGGCGCTGCTGGCGATCACCTCGGCGGCCCAGCACCTCAACCGGCGCTCGCTCGCCGAGGTGGTGCCCGCCCGCGAGGCGGCGCGCTTCCTCGTCACCCCGGCGCCCCCGGCGCCCCAGCCCGGAGAGGCGACGTGGAAAGCGGCCTCCTGACCCCGGACGCCGACTATGTCGGCGCGGAACTCGACCTCTTCGCCGCCGCCCGGACCTGGAAGGCCTATTGGTCGGCGCAGATCGCGCCCTTCCTGCGGGGCCGCGTGCTCGATGTCGGCGCCGGCCTCGGGGCGACCGCCGACCTCCTCGCCCGGCATCCCGGCGTCACGGAATGGACCTGCCTCGAGCCCGACCGCGGTTTCGTCGCCGCGCTCGGCACCAAGGTGGCCGACGGGGCGCTGCCCGCCTGGACGCGGATCCGCCAGGGGACGCTGGCCTCGGGCGCGGCGCCCACGTCCTGCGACACGATCCTGTACATCGACGTGCTGGAGCACATCCGCGCGGACCGGGAGGAACTCGCCCGCGCCGCCGCCCATCTCGCCCCGGGGGGTGCCCTGGTGGTGCTCGCCCCGGCCCACCCGATCCTCTACTCGCCCTTCGACGCCGCGATCGGGCACGAGCGGCGCTACACCCGGGCGAGCCTGCGGGCCGTCGGCCCGGCCGGCCTGCGGCTCGCGCGGCTGCGCTCCCTCGACAGCGTCGGCCTCCTCGCCTCGCTGGCAAATCGCGCGCTCCTGCGCCAGGCGATGCCGACCCGTGCGCAGATCGCCGCCTGGGACCGGCTGATGGTGCCGCTCTCGCGCCGGATCGACCCCCTTCTCGGCTACAGGGCCGGCAAGTCCGTGCTGGCGGTGTGGACGCGATGAGCCTGCGCGCCGCCCTCGTCCCGACGCCGGCCGGCCTCGCCCTCCCGGCGGGCCGGACCCGCGCCGGGACGGAGGTCGCCCACGCGCTTCTCGCGGCCCTGCTGACTGTCGCGACGGCGGCGATCCCGCTCCTGCACAACCCGGGCTTCTACTTCTCGGACGACGACCAGAGCTACTTCCTGCCGGGCTTCCTGGAGATCGCCCGGCTGATCAAGGCGGGCGAGTGGCCCTTCCTGACGCCGCGGCTGTTCCAGGGCGGCGCCTTCCTGGCCGAGTACCAGTACGCCCTGTTCAACCCGGTCAGCGTCGCCCTCTACCTGATCATCGACGGGTTCGACCGCCTCGACCGGGCCGCGGCGGCCTTCGCGCTCGCGCATATCGGCCTCCTCGCCGCCGGCACCTACGCGCTGGCCCGGGCCATCGGCACGCCGCGGGCTCCCGCGGTGCTGGCGGGCCTCGCCGGGGCTACCAGCCTCTGCCTGATCTACTGGGACGCCACGACCTGGACCGCCGGACTCGTGGGGACGGCGTGGCTGTCCTGGGCGGCCTTCCTGCTGATGCGGGCGCGGACCGACCTCCGGCTGGTGCCCGCCGCGGCGCTGGCGGTCTTCCTTCTCGTCACGAGCGGCTGGCCCTTCGCGGACGCGGCCCTCCTCGCCGGCGCGGCGACGGGCGCGCTCATCGTCCTGCAGACCGGCCGAGGCCTCGCCGCCTGCCTCAGGGTCGGCCTGGCGATCGCTCTCGGCTTCGCGCTCGCGGCCCCGGCCTGGATGCCGCTCGCCGCCTCCTTCGGCAGCACCGCGCGGGTCGGCCAGAGCTTTCATCCCCACGTGTTCCAGACACCGATCCCGGTCCTCTTCGCCGTCGGCGCGCCGCTCTTCCCGCAGATCTGGACCACGTTCAACGGCATCATGCCGGTCGCCTCGCCGCCCATGCAGTATGTCGGCTGGTGGATCCCGGTCGTCCTTCTTCACGGGGCCTGGTCCCACCTGCGCAGGCCCGCCGCGGCCGGGGCGGGCGTCCTGGTGGCGGTGATCTTCGCGCTCGGCTTCCTGGCGATCGCCCCGGGCTTCTCGCAGCTGCGCTGGTCCTTCCGCTTCCTGCCCTTCTTCCAGATCGGCTGCGCGGTGATCGGCGCGTGGTTCCTGTCGCGGCCGGGGCATCGCTGGTCCCGGATGCCGACCGCCATCCTCATCCTCGTCACCGGCATCGTGGCGTCGTTCACGGCGGTCGCGCTGGCGAGGCCGAACATCCTGTTCGTGCTCACGATCCTCGGGGTGGCGCTGACGGTGATCCGCCTCGGCGGACCGCGAACGCGCGCGGGTCTCACGGCGATCGGGGCGAGCCACGTCCTGCTCTTTTCCGTCCTGACGCTGATCTACCCGAACAACGGCCAGGTGCCCGACTGGAGACCGCCGGTGGACAGGGCGGCGTGGCGGGCGCTCGACCCGGTCGGGGCCGGCGATGCGGGCCTGCTCCTGTTCGACCAGGATCTCGTCGTCCTGCCCGGCGAACATCTCCGGTCGGCGGGCTTCTACACGGCCTTTCCGATCGGGAACATGAGCCTGCTCGGCCGCTCGACGGCCATCGCGGGCTACTCGCCCATCCGCGCGGCGGGCTTCGCCGGGTTCTGTCTCGAGCGGATCGGCGAGAGCTGCCCGGAGGCCGCCGCGCGCTGGACGCAGCCCGATCCGGTGACCGGCGCCAGCACCCTCGACCTCGCCCGGGTCACCCGGGTCACCGCGCAGGCGGGTCCGCACGCGCAGGCCTTCGCGGCGGCGGTCGGCGCGGACTGGACGCGGCGGACGAGCGAGGCCGCCACGGTGTTCGAGCGGGTGGGACCGGACCTGCCGGGAACGCTGTCGCGGCTGCCCGAGGGCACGCGGGTGACGGCCTCGCAGGAGCGCGCTCAGGAGGGCCGCTACGCGATCGAGGGGCCGGGCGGGCGCGTGGTCTGGGCGCGGGCCTGGTATCCGGGCTACGAGGCCGCCTGGAACGGCGCGCCGCTCCCGATCGAGGTGGTCAACGGCATCCTGCCCTCGGTGGTTCTGCCCGCCGGGACGGGCGTCCTGACCCTGCGCTACGTGCCCGCGGGGCTGCGGACGGGCCTCGCGCTCGCGGGCCTCGCGCTGGTGGGGATCGGCGGCCTCGGACTCTGGAATCGCCGCCGCGCGGCCTGACGCCTTCCGATTCTTCCCCTCTGCGGGCTTGCGGATCCACCATGCACACCAGATTTGATACAGCAAGAAGAGCGCAAAACAGAGCATAATATCCCATCAATGGCAACAAACCCACCTCCTCATGCTGAGGTGCGAGCGGAGCGAGCCTCGAAGCACCCCACAGCATCTCGTCCAAGGCGCCTTTTCTCTTGGATGAACGTTCTCGGGTGCTTCGAGGCCGCTGCGCGGCACCTCAGCATGAGGAGTGTCGCGCATTCCACGCGCGGTTATTCGATGAGCCGGCTATCGAGATGTGTGCCCACGGTCGCCACACGCGGGAGAGGACAATCCCGCGCTTCATCCAGCCAAGGGTGAATGCTTCAGCCGGCAGAGGGAGGTCGGCCCGCAGCCCCGGCCCGGCTCCTGCCCCAGTCTGGGTCACGTCGCGCGCGCCAGGGTTGACGGCCCGCTAACGGCATCGCGGGCATTCTCCGCATCATGCGTCGTGGCCTCGTAGCGTTCTCAGCCTTCACGCTCTTCAGCCTGGGGCTCACCGGATGCGCGCTCAGAACCTTTGAGCAGCGCGAACCCTGGCGGAATCAGGCCGAGGAGGCCTGCCTCGCCCGCGGCCTCGTCAAGCCGACCGAGGACATCGTCCCGATCAAGGAGATCGACGGTCCGGGGGTCTGCGGGATGGTGCATCCGTTCCGCGTCACCCGGCTCGCGGGCGGCACCGTGACGCTCAAGCAGCGCATGACGCTCGCCTGCCCGATCATCCCCGAACTCGACGCCTGGCTCGCCGGCACCATCCAGCCCGCCGCCCAGCTCTATTTCGGGCAGCCGGTGGCGGAGATCAATTCCGGCTCCTATTCCTGCCGGGGCCGCAACAACCAGGTCGGCGCCAAGCTCTCGGAGCACGGCTTCGGCAACGCGGTCGACATCATGTCCTTCCGCCTCGCGGACGGTTCCGTGATCACCGTGAAGGGCGGCTGGCGGGGCACCGAGGCCGAGCAGGGCTTCCTGCGCGAGGTCTTCCTCGGCGCCTGCAACCACTTCACGACCGTGCTGGCGCCCGGATCGAACGTCTTCCACTACGACCACATCCACGTGGATCTCGCCCGCCACGACCCGCGCGGCCTGCGGCGGATCTGCAAGCCGCTGATCAAGTTCCAGTCGCAGCTGCCGCCGCCCGGCTCGGACCTGTCGCCGATCCGCAAGAAGCCCCCGGCCTGGCAGCCCGCGCCCGATCCGGCGCCGATCGACGTCGAGGAGGACGATCCCTACGGCGTGGCGCCGATGAGCCGGCGCGAGACCCCCGGCCCGAGCCGCGTCGCCCGCGCGCCCGCCCCCCCGCCGGCCCAGGCCTACGCGCCGCGCCCCGCGCCGCGCACCGCCGTGGCCGAGGAGCCGGAGCCCCTCCCGGAGATGCCGGCCCCGCTGCCCCTCAATTCTCCCGCCTGGTCGTCCGGACCGATCTACTGATCGGGGCGCCGCCGAGATCCTCCACGACGGCCCGGCGCTCGGCTTCGCTCTCGGCGAGGCGATGGACGTGCATCTCGGTCGCCCCGCGGGAGCGCATGCGGGCCACGAAGCCGCCCAGACGGTCGCGCGGGCTCTCGCCCGTCGTCGCCACGTCGAGGAGTTCGGCCAGGCCCTCGCGGTCCCGGCGCACCGCCAGCACCACGGCCTCCCCGATCTCGGCCGCGTCCGCCTCCAGGTCGTGGATGCCCACCACGTAACGGCGGCCCGACCGGCCGCGCCAAGCGCTCAGCGTCAGGGCCGGGGTGCCGCGCAGGGCCGTCGCCGCTCTCAACCGTTCCTCGCGCACGTCCGACCTCCTTGACCGATCCGTCTCGATGTCCCGCATCGCCGCCGACCAGGACAGGGCTCGTCTGTTCGCCATTTGTTCCATCCTAGCCGGGGGACGCGGCGAGGGTCAAGCGCCGCGGATCGCTCCGCGAGGTGGGGGTCGGGCGCTGCACGTGCAACCCCGAAGGAGAGCCCGGGGCGGACGCCCCGGGCGCCGGGCTCACCAGCGGTGATACCAGCCGGCGTGATGCCAGCCGCCGTGCCAGCCCCAGGGACGGGGAGCCCAGCCGACCCGGTGCCAGTACGGCCGGTGCCAGCCGCCGTACCACCCGACCCGGTGCCAGGGCCGGTACCAGCCCACCCGGTGCCAGCGCGGGCCGTAGACGACCGGCGCGTAGACGACGCGCGGCCCGAAGAAGTTGGGCCGGCAGAAGCCGTAGAAGTTCCGGTGGAAGCCCGGGCCGCAGCCGTCGCGGGCCTCTGCGACCCCAGCCGTTCCGACGAGCGTCCCTAGAGTGAGGACGGCCGCCCCTGCGATTGTCCAGCGCATGGTCACCTCCCGTCAGGTCGATCCGGAGGCCTGCCGCAGCGACGCGGCCGCAGCCGGATCGTCAAGAAGACACGCCCGACCATCGGGCGAGCGTGGACCAAATGTCGTGGCGCGGGGAAGCGTTCCGGGATTACGAATTTGTCATGCGGACTGCGCGGGCTCGTCCGCGGCGCCCTCGACGAGGGCGTTCGACGCCGCCTCGATCCGTTCCTGGATCAGCGCGAAGGCCGCCTCGCGCTCCAGGCCGGGCGGGATCGGCGGCAGGAAGGCGATGACGGCGGTGCCGGGATGGCGGTGCAGGCTGTTGCGCGGCCACAGCAGCCCGGTGTTGAGGGCGACGGGCAGGCAGGGCACGCCGAGGCGCCCGTAGAGATGCGCCACGCCGAACTTGTAGGCGGGGGGCGCCCCGGGGGGGCGGCGGGTGCCCTCCGGGAAGATGATGAGCTGGCGCCCGTCCTCCATGGCGACGGCCGCCTCGTCGCTCATCAGGGCGAGCGCCCGCGACCCCTTGGAGCGGTCGATCGGCACCATCTCGCCGCGGGCGAGATACCAGCCGAACAGGGGCAGCCAGAGGAGTTCGCGCTTCAGGATGTAGGTGAAGCGCGGCAGCACGGTGGTGAGCGCGATGGTCTCCAGGGCCGATTGGTGCTTGGCCGCCACGATGACGCCGCCGGGCGGGATGTGCTCCAGGCCGCGGAACTCGACCCGGATGCCGACGATCACCCGCAGGAGCCACAGGGTCACCCGCGCCCAGGTCCGGGCGAGGCCGAGCACCGCCCCGCGGGAGGCGAGGCAGAACAGCCCGCCGATCAGCATCACGGCGGTCACGAGGTAGAAGGCGACGTTGAAGGCCAGCGAGCGGAGGAGCAGCATGGAGGTCCCTGGGCGCCGCCCGGCGGCATCGCGGCGGCGGGCTCCCCTGTATCGCGGCCGGCCGGCGGGGGCCACTCCCGCGCCGGGCCCCCGGAACGGTGGCCCCGGCGCCACACCGGGCGACGGAATGCGCGGGCCGCGGCAGGTGACCCGAAGGGCGGGCGGCTCTCCGCGCCTCGTGGAATCCGGGGACGGGTTTGCGCCCCCGCATCCTTCCTTTACCCCGGGCGGATTGAACTTCGCCGCCGGACCGGCACGGTCCGGTCCGTTCCGAGTTGGCTGGTCCGCATGTCCCCTCCCCTCTCCCTCGCGCCCATCGTGGTGTTCGACCTCGACGGCACCCTCGCCGAGACGGCGGGCGACCTGATCGGCACGCTCAACGTGATCCTGGCCGGGGAGGGCCTGCCGCCCGCCGACCCGACGCGGGGCCGCGACCTGATCGGGGCGGGCGCCAAGGCGATGATCTCCCGGGGCTTCGCGCAGGCCGGCCGCGACCTGACGCCGGCGCGGCTCGACGCGCTGTTCCAGGTCTTCCTCGCCCATTACGGGGAGCATCTCTGCGAGACCTCGTTCCTGTTCCCGGGCGCGGCCGCCGCCCTCGACCGTCTCGCCGCGGCGGGCTACCGCCTCGCCGTCTGCACCAACAAGGTCGAGTCGCACTCCGTGGCACTGCTGCGCCAGCTCGGCGTCGCGGACCGCTTCGCGGCGATCTGCGGGCGCGACACCTTCCCTTGGTTCAAGCCCAACCCGCGGCACCTGACGGAGACGATCGCGCGGGCGGGCGGCGACCCGGCCCGGGCCGTGATGGTGGGGGATTCCCGCACCGACATCGCGACCGCGCAGGCGGCCGGCATCCCGGTGGTGGCGGTGCCCTTCGGCTACACCGACGTGCCGGTGCAGGATCTCGGCCCCGACCGCGTGATCGAGCATTTCGACGCGCTGTTCGACGCCGTGCGCCACCTCGCGGGGCGCCCCGCGCGCTCGGCGGCCTAACAGCCGCTTCGGCGGCCTAACAGCCGCTTCGGCGGCCTAACAGCCGCTTCGGCGGCCTGACAGTTCCCTACAGGCCGACCCCGTAGAGGGTCACGCTGAGCACGAACAGCGCCACGCCGGCATTGTAGAACCGGATCTTGCGCCGCAGCAGCGCCCCGACGAGGCGGATATTGGCGATCATCTCCCGGAACAGGGCGTCGATCGGGGCCTCCACGAAGGCGTCCTGCAGGGGCGCGAGGTCGGTCTCCGTGAAGGCCGCCCGGCTGAACAGGTCGGCGGCGCGGCGCACCCGGGCGAGTTCCGACCACAGCAGCACGACCATGCCGGCCACCGCCGCCCACAGGGACGGATGGGAGGCCGTGAAGGCGGCCGTCTCGGCGAGCGGGGACGGCCTGCCGCGCATCAGCGGCGAGACGGCGAAGCCGAGGAACGAGGCCAAGAAGGCCATCAGCAGCGCGGAGCGCCGGGCCACCGCGTCGAGCCGGCCGCCGAGATACTGGTAGAACGCGGCGAGCAGCGCCGCCTTGTCCTGCTTGGGATAGGAGGGAGGGGGCGTCTCGGTCACGCGGTCCTGGCTCGTCCGGCCGGTATCGCGCGCGGGGACCGCGCCGATCGGCGGATGTCCCGGTCTGACCTCGGCCAGGTTGAGTGTACAGGAAATGACCGGGGAAGTGGTGGGCGCGACAGGGATTGAACCTGTGACCCTTCGCGTGTGAAGCGAATGCTCTCCCGCTGAGCTACGCGCCCGGTCCGGCGGCTTCTAGGCGGGTCGGGGGCGGGCGTCAAGCGAGTCGTGAACGGCCCCGCTCAGCCGGCGCCCGCGCTCCCGCACAGGGCCGCGAACCGCGCGTGGTCGCGGGCGTCCATCGCCGCGTAGAGCGCGAGCCGCAGATGCTCCTCGGCGTCGACGATCAGGGTCGCGTGCGTGAACGCCACCGGCCCGGTCCCGTCGAGGCTCAGGACCCGCCGCCCCCGGCAGCGGCCCCGCACACTCTGGCTCGCCCACAGGGTCCGGAACAGGGCGGAGCGCCCCTCGAGCGCGGCGACGAGGTCCAGCATGGCCGGATCCTCCGGCGCCTGGGCGAGGTCGCGGCGGAAGCTCGCCACGACGAGGGGCGCCTGCTCCTCCCACTGCGCGATCCGGCCGCTCAGCCGCTCGTCGTCGAACAGCATCCGGAGCATGTTCCGCTCCTCGGGCGGCCGGATCTCGAACCCGAAGACGAGCGCGGCGGCGCGGTTCCAGGCGAGGACGTCCCAGCGCAGGTTGAACACGTAGGCCGGCCGCGTGCCGAGATCGTCGAGCAGGACGCGCACCAGGTCGGGGATCCGCCACGTCGTCGCGCCGCTGGCGGCCGGCGGGCGCTGCTGGGCGAGCAGGAACAGGTGGCGGCGCTCGACCTCGTCGAGCCGCAGGATCCGGGCGATCCGGTCCAGGACGTGGGACGAGACCGCGATGGCGCGCCCCTGCTCCAGCCACGTGTACCAGGTGAGCCCGATCCCGGCCATGGCGGCCAGTTCCTCGCGCCGCAGGCCCGGCGTCCGGCGCCGCGGCGTGCGCGGCAGGCCGAGGCTCTCCGGCGCCAGGGCGGCGCGCTTCGTCCGCAGGAACTCGGCCAAGTCCTTGCGCGTGCGGTCCAGCCTGCAGCCGCCCATCCGGTTGCTCCGAGCGATAGGATGAGGTCTCCTCTCGTAAGGGCATGGTGGCGGCTTAGGCTCCCGACCGCAATCCGGCCGGGCGGGTCCGGTCCGGCCAGCGAGGATGCGGTCGCATGCCCCTCTCGATCCCGGTCCTGTCCCTCGGCATGGTCGCGCTCGGCCTCGACGCCTACGTGGTGGCCGGCCTGTTGCCCGGCATCGCGGCGCGCTTCGGCGTCTCGGTGGCGGAGGCCGGCAGGGCCGTCGCCGTCTTCACCTTGTTCTACGCCCTGTCCGCCCCGGTCCTCGCCACGATGCTGGCGGGCCGGCCCGCCCGTCTCGTTCTCGGCGTCGCCCTGGCGGTGTTCACGGCGGCGAATGCCGGCAGCGCGCTCGCCCCGGGCTTCGGCTGGCTGCTGGCCTCCCGCGCCCTCGCGGGCACCGGGGCCGGTCTCTACGCCCCGCTGGCCGCCGCCGCCGCGGCCGGGCTCGTCGCGCAGGAGCGGCGGGGCCGCGCCCTCGGCGCGATCCTGGGCGGGATGAGCGTCGGCACGGTGGTGGGCGTCCCGGCCGGCCTGGCGGTGGCCCGGCATCTCGGCTGGCAGGGCGCGCTCTGGATGGTGACGGGCGTCGGCGGGATCGCGCTCGCGGGCGTGCTGGCCTTCCTGCCCGCCGCCTCCCCGGCCGCCCCGCCCTCGCTGCGGGAGCGCCTCGCGCTGCTGCGGGACGCCCGCGTGGTGCGGATCGTCGCGCAGACCTTCCTGCTCGGCACCGCGAGCCTCGGCCTCTACACCTACGCGGCGGCCCTGCTGGAGGAGGCGGGCCTCGCCCGGGAGGCCGGCTCGTTCCTGGCGCTCTGGGGGGCGGGCGGGATCCTCGGCAGCGTCGCGATCGGGCGCGTGATCGACCGCGTCGGGCGGACCTCCGCGCTCTTCGGCGGCATCGGCGGGCTCCTGCTCGCCGTGTTCGGCCTCCTGCCGGCCGCCCTCGGCCATCCCGGCCTCGCCGCCGCCCTGTTCGTCCTCTGGGGTCTGCTCGGCTGGGCCTCGCAGGCGCCGCAGCAGCACCGGCTGCTCGCGGCCCATCCGGGGCACGGCGCGGCCGCCGTCGCCCTCAACAGTTCCGCCAATTATCTCGGCAGCGCCGCGGGCGCGCTCCTCGGCGGTCTGCTCCTCGACGGCGGCGCGGCACCGCGCCACCTGCCCCTCGCGGCCGCCGCGGCCGTCGCCCTGGCGCTCGGCCTCTCGGCCGTCCGGTTCCGCCGGCCGGCCCGGCCCCCCGGGGCGGATGCGCCGCGCCCGGCCGGCTGACGCGAAGCAAGCGCCCGTCCTCCCGGCACGGAGGAGCGCGTCGGGGCGCCTGATCCCCCCGTCCGAGCCCCTCCTCGACGGGAAACCAGCCGCGCGGGCGCCCCATGGGTGCGAGCGCGCGACGTGGATCCATCGGGCGCCCTGTCACTCCGGCTTGAAGGATGCCATCACGCATTCAAAATCGACAGGATCGCATTCAATCCAGGGAGGCTGCTATCATGGCGGCCGTCACCATTCGTAACCTTCTCGAGGAGGTGCATCGTGCCCTGAAGGTCCGCGCCGCGCAGCACAATCGCAGCACGGAGGCGGAGATGCGCGCCATCCTGGAAGCGGCGGTGCGCCCCGAGGGCCGCCCGCGCCTGGGCACGGCCCTCTCGGCGATGAGCCGCCGCATCGGCCTCACCAACGCCGATGTCGAGGCGCTCGACCAAGCTGGCGACGCGCGCCCTGCCGACCCGATCCGCTTCGAACGATCCTGCTCGACACCAACGTCGTCTCCGAGGCGATGAAGCCGGAACCGCATCACGGCGTCCGGGACTGGCTCGACGCCCAGGTTGCCGAGACGCTCTTCCTCTCCAGCGTCACCCTCGCGGAGTTGCTGTTCGGCATCGGAGCCCTGCCCGTGGGCAAGCGCAAGGACCGCCCGTCGGCCGCCATCGACGGCGTGCTGGGCCTGTTCGCCGGGCGCATCCTCCCCTTCGACGCCGATGCGGCTCGGCATTATGCCGATCGGGCCGTCAGGGCGCGCGCGGCCGGACGCGGCTTTCCCACATCCGACGGCTCTATCGCTGCGATCGCGGCCGCACACGGTTTCGCTGTGGCGTCGCGCGACACGGGCGCGTTCGACGCCGCCGGCCTGACGGTGATCGACCCGTGGACCGCAACCGGTTGACCGGGGCCGGTCCCGCGGTCGCGCAGGATGATGGAGGCTCGCCGACGACGGGACGGGTGACCGCGCTCGGCGCTCACGCGTCGCCCTCGGCCCGCCCGGGGCGGCCGAGGGCCGCGAGCGCGTCGACCAGCGCGTCGACCGCGGCCTCGGCGGCGGCGAGCGAGGCGGCGAGGCGCTCGTCGCCGAACTCGTCGTACTCCACGGCGATCGTGTGGGTTTCGTGCAGCCCCAGATAGGCGAGCGGGACCGTGAGCCCGGCCTCGACGAGGTTCATCGCCGCCAAGCGGCCGCCCGGGGCGTAACCGTGGTCGCCGCGGGCGGTCAGGATGATGAGGCGCTTGCCCGGCGGCAGCATCGGCCAGTAGGGCTCGCCGGGGCGCGTGCGGTCGAAGCCGAAGGTGACGCCGACCCGCACCACGTTGTCGATCCAGGCCTTGAGCGGGGCCGGCACCCCGAAATTGTACATCGGCGCTCCGACCACCACGAGGTCCGCGGCCACCAGCTCGGCGGCGAGGAGATCGCTCTCGGCCAGCACGGCGGCCTCGTCGTCACCGCGCCGCTCCGGCGGCCGGAAGGCGGCGGCGATCCAGGCCTCGCTGACGGGCGCAGGCGGCCTGCGCCCGACATCCCGGACCACGACGCCGTCCTGCGGCCGGGCGGCGGACCAGCGCGTGACGAAGCGGTGCGACAGGCGCCGCGTGTGCGATCCGTGCCGGTCGCGGTCGGACAGGCCCGTCCGGGCGCTGGAATCGACGTGGAGGATGCGGCGCGGCGCCCCGTCGGATATCGTCATGATGCAATTGGTCTCATGTCTTTCGGTGATCGTGCGGGACGATGACGGGCCGCGATCGCCGTGACGAACGCGAATTGCTCAGGCGATGGATGAGACCGATTCAGCCATGGAACGCCGCCGGCGCCTGCCGCCGCTCGCGGCCCTGCGCGCCTTCGAGGCCGCGGCCCGGCACCTGAGCTTCCGCAGGGCGGCAGAGGAACTCGGCGTGACGCCCACTGCGATCAGCCACCAGATCCGCCTGCTGGAGGGGACGCTCGGCCTGCCCCTGTTCGCCCGCCACGTCCGGCGCGTCGCGCTCACCGAGGCGGGGGAGCGGCTCTTCCCGGTGCTCCGCGACGGGTTCGACGCGTTCGGGCGCGCCCTCGCGGCGCTGCATCCGCACCCGCGCCGCCGGATCGTGACGCTGAGCGCGACGATGTTCCTGACCGTCCAGCGCCTGATCCCGGCGCTCGGGGTCCTTCGGGCGCGGCATCCGGACCTGGACCTGCGGCTCCATGCCAGCGACGAGGTGGTGGATCTCGCGGGCGGGGCGGTGGACATCGCGGTGCGCTACGGCGCCGGCCCCTTCGCGGGCCTGGTGGCGGAGCCGCTGCTGGCCGAGCGCTTCGGGGTGCTGGCGAGCCCCCGGCTCGGCCTCGCGGCGCCCGCCGACCTGCGGCACGCGACCCTGCTGCATACCGAGTGGAAGCGGCCCGGGATGGAGCCGGATTGGCGCCGCTTCGCCCGCCATGCCGGCCTGACGGATCTGGCGGCGGACGAGGGCCCGCGCTTCACCGAGGATTCCCACGCCCTCCAGGCGGCGATCGCCGGCCAGGGCGTCGCCGTCGCGAGCCTCGTCCTGGCGGCGCCGGAGATCGCGGCCGGGCTCCTCGTTCATCCGTTCGGCCCCGTCCTCGACGGAGAGACCTACCACGCGGTGGCGACGCGCCGGAGCCTCGCCCGCGACGAGGTGCGGGCGGTGCAGGACTGGCTGCGGGAGACGCTGGCGGAGGGATCATCCGGTCTGCGATCGGATCTCGAACGCCGGGACCCGTGATCAACGAGACAACCTGGAGCGTGATCGTCCGCGATCTCATCCCTGACGGCTCCGTCGCGACGATCGCTGGCGTGCATCGATCCGCAGGGGCATCCCGCGATGGGGTACCTCTTCGGACGCGGAAAGTCGAATTCATGAAGGTCGCGGATCTGTAAGCGGAATTCATTGGCCGTCATCGATTTTCATGGAACTCTCCGCAGGCGCGGATCCGCGCGGCAGAGACCCGAGCGACATGACACCTCGACGAGGAGGGCGGTTCGCGGGCGCCGTCAGTGACCTTCACGGTCGCCCGATGCCGGAAACCGCCATCCCGGTCGGCTACGCGGCCCTGATCGAGGCCTTCGGCCTGACGGTACCCGTCCCGATCACGCTCTCGGCGATCGGATCCCGCCACAAGGTCTACCGGGCCGATGGCTGGCATATCTACACCCCGCGCCATCGACCGCGGGCCGATCTCGCCGGGCACCTGACCTTCGCGCTCCGCTACGAGGGGCTGGATCTCGCCGTTCTCAAGGCTCTGTTCCGGGCAACCGGCCCCGAACCGATCGCCGCGATCGTGCGCGCCGCGCCCACCGGCACTTACGCGCGGCGGTTGTGGTTCCTCTACGAGTGGCTGCTCGACGCGCGGCTCGACCTGCCTGACGCGACCCAGGGCAACTACGCCTCCGTGGTCGATCCGAACCGGCAATGGGCGGTCCATGGGACGACCTCGACGCGCCACCGGGTGAGGAACAACCTGCCGGGAACCGCGGCCTTCTGCCCGTTGATCTTCCGCACGCCGGCGCTCGACGCCTTCGTGGCGCGCGGTCTCGGCGAGGAGGCGCGGAGGCTGGCCGCCGAGGTGCCGGCCGACCTCCTCGCGCGCACCGCCGCCTTCCTGCTCCTCAAGGATTCGCGGTCGAGTTTTCAGATCGAGGGGGAAGATCCGCCCCAGGATCGCATCCGGCGCTGGGGTCAGGTGATCGGCGAGGCCGGCCGACGGCCGATCGACCGCGCCGGGCTGGAGCGCCTGCAGCGCATCGTCATCGGCGATGCGCGTTTCGTCCATCTCGGACTGCGCCAGGAAGGCGGCTTCATCGGCGAGCATGACCGGCTCACGGGTGCCCCCCTCCCCGACCACGTCAGCGCCCGGCACGAGGACCTTCCGTCGCTGATCGACGGACTGACCGCCTTCGACCGGGGGGCGGCGCGGCACCTCGATCCGGTCCTCGCGGCGGCGGTTCTCGCTTTCGGCTTCGTCTACATCCACCCCTTCGAAGACGGGAACGGCCGCCTGCACCGATACCTGATCCACCACGTGCTGGCCGAGCGCGGGTTCAACCCGCCCGGACTGGTCTTTCCCGTCTCGGCCGTGATCCTCGACCGGATCGGCGCCTACCGGACGGTGCTCGAGAGCTATTCGCGCCGGATGCTGCCCTGCCTGCGCTGGCGGCGGACCCCTCGCGGCAACGTCGAGATCCTGAACGACACCGCCGATTTCTACCGCTACTTCGACGCGACGCCGCATGCGGAATTCCTGTTCGCGTGCGTGGCGCGGACCGTCGATGTCGACCTGCCTGCAGAGACCGCGTTCCTGCGCGCCTATGACGGGGTCACGAGGGAGGTGCAGCGCATCGTCGACATGCCCAATCCCCTGCTCGACCTCCTGTTCCGCTTCCTGTGCCAGAACGAGGGCCGGCTGTCGAAACGCGCCAGGGAGCGGGAATTCGCAGCGCTGACCGACGACGAGGCGGCACGGATCGAGGCGATCTACGCGGAGCTTTGGCCTCCCGAATAGGAGAGTGGGGGCGTCGTTGCTCCCACTCGATGGTCCCGGCCAGCTCGGGGGAGATGTTACAGATCACCCGGTTGATGCCCTTGACCTCGTTGATGATCCAGGTCGCCACACGGCCGAGGAACCTCATGTCGATTGGATAGAAGTCCGCCGCGTGCAAGGGATATTGCGCATTAAAATTTGTCTCTATTGACTGTAAGCAGGCGGCAGGCGAGCTCACGCACACCCCAGCGTGCCGAAAACGTATCGGAGACCTCAAACCAACTACCGTCGTAGCCTACACCATGGTTGGCTCCCATGCAGGAACACTGGCATTCGTGTCCCCTTGCTTCCTGACACGCTCGCGCGCAGATTTCCTGCGCGCGATACGGCTGAATGATATAGACTTTACCGTAGCGCTGAAGAGCTCGATCAACGAAATCGTTGAACCAGGATTTTGGCAGCTCCCAGTAAGCACCATCAGCCATCCACTCTGGTGTCATTCGCCGGCCATTTTGAAGCCATTGCCGATTGCCTTCTTTAAAGGGTAACCGTGCCCGAAGCTTTTTGCCACGCTCGGTTCGACGCAGAACAACTGGAATTTGCTTTTGCTCCCAGACGTATCGCAGCGTGAGACGGTCCATGATAAAATCTCAGTCGGATCAACTCGGCATGCAGACGGGAGATACAATTGGCCCTCAGCCGCGCAATCCACTCTTCGCAGCTATAAAACGCAAAATTTTATTTTTCCAGAAATATTTTGACTTAAATCGAACTCGTAACTACACGTCCCCGACCTGGTCACCTTCCGGTGAGTCGGAGCACTTCCGTGCGTACTGAAGCAGCTCAGAGATTTGGCATCCCATCGCGCGCCACCCGCTGCATCTTATCGGGATTGCGCATCACGTAGATCGCGGCGATGCGATCGCTTCGAG
Organism: Methylobacterium sp. JK268; assembly: GCF_054052225.1. Lineage (NCBI taxonomy): Bacteria > Pseudomonadati > Pseudomonadota > Alphaproteobacteria > Hyphomicrobiales > Methylobacteriaceae > Methylobacterium > Methylobacterium sp. JK268. The sequence goes on from NZ_JBSVZN010000029.1 coordinate 89,236, forward strand.
GCTGCAGGGCCGTCGTTTGCAGGAGGCCGCCGGCCTCGACGGTGAGGAAGCCCGGCAGCCCATCGATGAACGCGTAGCGAACGAGCCGCGACGGGACGTCGAGGAAGGCGCGGGCCATCTCCGCATGACGCGCCAGCACGGCGTCGCGACCGATCAACGGCGTGGGCGTCGCCGGGACCTTGCCGCCGCCATCCGCGCAGGCGGTCACATCCTCCGTCAGAAGAGTCCGCAGCGCATCCATGTCGCCGCTGCGCGAGGCCGCGAAGAACGCCGCCGCGATCCTCAGGCCTTGATCCCTCGTCACGGTGAAGCGTCGGCGGTCGTCGCGAAGATGGGCGCGCGCGCGGCTGGCGAGCTGACGGCAGGAACCGGACGTGCGGCCGAGCGCTTCCGCCACTTCGGAGAAGTCCATGCCGAAGACGTCGTGCAGCAGGAACGCGGCCCGCTCGAGGGGCGACAGCCGCTCCAGCGCGATCATCAGCGGCAGGGAGACGTCATCGATGTCGTCCCCATCCTCGGGGCTGACGATCGGCTCGGGGAGCCAGGGGCCGAGATAGGTTTCGCGGCGGTAGCGGGCCGACTTCAGGGCGTTGAGGCTGAGCCGGGCGACGACGACGTGCAGGAAGGCCGCCGGGTCGCGCACCGTGGTGGGATCCACCGCCAGCCAGCGGAGATAGGCGTCCTGCACCACGTCCTCGGCATCCGCGACCGATCCCAGCATCCGGTAGGCGAGCCGGATGAGGCGCGGACGGAGGTTCTGCAGGGAGGGATCGGACAAGGCGGCAGCCCCGCGTCTCGGCCGGATCCCACTCTATCGTTCGGACTCGTCCCGGCCACGCGCGAGTTGGCGTGCAATCCGCGCGACGCGCCGTCCGAGGTGGCGGGCCGTGGCGAGATCGGCCTCCGGCGGTGCCTTGTCCGGGCCCTCGTCGGTGTTCGACTGCGCCGCGGCTCCGATCCAGAATCCGAGGCGATTCAGGTCCGCGGGCGAGCCCGATGTCGCATTGTTGGCGGGCGGCAGATCGAGGTTGATCCAGTGCATCCCATGCTGCGCAGCGAACAGGACCATCTGGAGCAGCGTCGAGAGCTTGTCGCCGGCCTGTGCCCCGGAGTTGGTGAAGCCGGCAGCAAGCTTGTCCCTCCAGAGATACCCCCGGGCCATGACCCAGTGCGACGTGGCGTCCTGGAAGGCTTTGAACGGTGCCGAAGCTGACCCCATGTAGGTCGGAGCGCCGAAGATGATCGCGTCCGCGGAATGAAGATCATCCCATCGCTGCTGTGCGTCCTCGACGGGGAGCAGCAGGGCGCGGGCGCCCCCGACCTGCCGGACGCCTTCGGCCACGGCTTCGGCCTGCCGCTTCGTATGACCGTAGCCCGAGTGGTAGACGATCGTGACGCCGACCGTGCCGCCCGCCTGACCGTTGCCGGGATTGCCCATGATGCCCTCGTCTGCTTCGTGATCGAAGGACATGACAAGGCAGGCCGGCCCAGTGTGACATCGCGCGCGAACATCGTCGATGTCCGTCGAAACGCTGCGTCAGCTCAGCGGAAGCGGCTCACCCACCATCCGCTTCACGACGCTCGTGGCCCGGCCACGAGATGGCCCTTGCGCCCGTGCAGCCCGAGGGCGGTCGCGATCAGCGCGCCGTCGATCGCACAGAGACCCCGCCATCCGACCGCCTGGAACGTGATCGGCGCCGCGACGGCGCCGAGCGCTCCCGCGCACCAGTAGAGGGTCATGTAGGCGCCGTACCGCCGGCTGCGCGCCTCACCCCCGGTGCGCAGGATGAAGGCCTGGGTCGCCGCGTGCGCCGCGAAGCATCCCGCGTCCATGAGGAGCGCGCCGAGCCCCAGGGCGACGAGGCAGGCCGGCCGCATCGCGAGGATCGCGAAGCCGGCGAGTGCGCCCGCGAGCCCGACGAACACCACGGTGCGCGATCCCCAGCGGTCGCTCATCCGGCCCGCGAGCTGCGCCACGACCGCGCCGGCGATGCCGATCAGGCCGAAGCCGCCGGCGAAGGCCGCTCCGCGCGACAGCGGAGGTTCGGCGAGGTGGAAGGCGAGCGCGACCCAGAAGCTGCTGAACGCGGCGAACCAGCAGCACCCCACGGCCGTCGCCCGCCGCAGCTCCGCATGGCGGCACAGGGCGTCAGGCACGCTCAGCAGGAGCGCAGGCCACCCGGGAAAGACGCTCCGTGGCGGGATATCGGGCACCCGCAGCCGGACGGCCCCACCGCCGGCAGCCGCCAGGGCCGCCAGGATGGCGAGGGGGGCCGGCCAGCCGAGGCGCTCGCCGACCGCGCCCGCGAGCACCCGCCCGGCCAGGATGCCGATCGAGACGCCCATCACGACGAAGCCGACTGCGCGACCCTGCCGGTCCGGCGCCAAGCGGCCGGCCAGGCCGATGCAATGGGCCGCGACGGTCGCCGCACCGCCCGCGAGGGTCAGCGCGGCGAGGAAGATCGCCTCCCCCCGTGCGAACGCCGCCACGCCGAGAAGGGCGGCCAGGCAGAACGACTGGTGCACGACCAGTGACCGGACCGGCAGCGCGTCGCCGAGCGGCACGAGGAGGAGGAGACCCAGCACGTAGCCGAACGGCCCGGCACCGGCGGCGAGACCCGCCACCCAGGCCGAGGCCGGGAAGGACCGCGCCACCTCCGGCAGCAGGGGCTGGAGCGCGTAGGTGCTCGCCATCGCGGTCCCGGCCAGCCCGGAGAGGAGGAGGAGCGTCCCGCTGGCCGGCTCCTGCTGCCGGTTCGTCATGCGCCGGCCGCGGCGACGCACTCGATCTCGACCAGCATGTCCGGGTCGACGAACGGCCTGACATGCACGAGGCTCAGCGCGGGCCCTTTGCCGGCGAAAATCTCGCCATGCGCGCGTCCGACTTCTTCCCAGCGCGACACGTCGGTGACGTAGACCCGGGTCTGGACCACGCGCCCGAGATCCGATCCCGCCTCGGCGAGCACTGCCGCGATCTTGTCGAGGATGACGCGGGTCTGGCGATAGACATCGCTTTTCCCAACGACGGCTCCGTCGTCGCCCGTCGCGGCCGTGGCCGAGACGAACACGAGGCCGCCCGCGAGCACGGCCCGCGAATAGCCCATCCGCGTCTCCCAGGGGGAGCCGGTCGAGATCCTGTGCATCCTGGCCTCCAGTTCTTAACTACCACGGTAGTGTAACACGTGCGGCCGTCGGTCTGCTAGGGTCCCGGCATGACGATGGCGAGCCTTTCGGACGAGATCCTCGCGGCCATGGCCCAGCTCGGCTTCGGCCAGTACGAGGCGCGCGCCTACTGCGCCCTGCTCGGGCGTCCGCCGATGAACGGGCACGAGGTGGCCAAGGCCTCGGGTGTCCCACCTTCGAAGATCTACGAGACGCTGGGTCGGCTGGGGGAGAAGGGCGCGGTCCTCGTGCAGCGGTCCGACCCGGTGACCTATGCGGCCAGCCCCTACGACGCGGTGCTGGAGGCCGCCCGCCGGAAGTTCCAGCGCGCCCTCGACACCGCCGACGCGGCGCTGCGCGCCCTACCGTCCCGGAGGGAGGGCGGGCAGGTCTGGGCGATGCAGGATCGCGACACGGTCCTGGCCGCCTGCGACAGCCTGATCGCGCAGGCCGAACGCTCGCTCTTCGCGGCGCTCTGGGACGAGGAACTCGCACAGCTGGCGCCGGCCTTGGAGAAGGCGGCGCGTCGCGGCGTCGTGGTCCATGTCGCCATCTACGGGACGACCCGGCTCGACGGCCCGTCGGGCTACGACCTGACGCTCTGCGGGACGAGCGCGGCGGAGCGCTTGGCCGGGCGGCGCCTGTCGATCCTGGTGGCGGATCGGGAGAGGACGATGGTCGCGGACTTCGACGCCGATGGCGGGGTCGAGGCGATCTCGACCGAGCACCGCGTCATCGGCCTGCTCGGGATCGAGTACGTCAAGGCGGATGTGCTCGGCCGCCTGCTCATCGACGCGATGGGCGAGGCCCGCTTCGAGCAGGTGCGCCGCGATCCCGGGACGATCGATGCCCTGCTGCGGGCTTGAGCGCGGTGGTCATCGCCTCGTGAGCAGAGGGTCGGGCCGAGGATCGGTTCCGCGGCCGCTCACGACAGGCCGGCCAGCCGGGACGTCTCGACGAGGTCGTGTCCCAGGGCGTGGTGTCACGAGTGGGATGTCCATCAGGGTGACTGGCCAGATCAGAGAACTATGTATGTCGATAACGAAAGTACCGTCAGCACGGAAACATCATGCGGCGTGCAGAGCGGGCCATCACCGGGCCGAGGCAATCCACCATCGTCCACGAGAAGTGAGCAAGAATCGAAAACAGGGCAATCCCACCGAAGGCAGTGCGAGTCCCGCGGCGGCTGGGATCATCGAGGATTGAGGCGGCCCGACCGAAGCAGCTCGCTTGCGGCGGCGCCATTTGTACCCACATTATAGCTACAAAGCCTCAGGAGGGTGTCATGCCACGCGCCACGCAGCATCCGAAGGAGGAGACCTTCAATTTCCGGCTTGATCCCGCCCTGAAAACGGCCTTCACGCAGGCGGCCGAGGCCGAGGACAAGCCGGCTGCGCAGGTTCTGCGCGAGTTCATGCGCGCCTATGTCGAGCGGCGCCGGCAGCGCCTCGCGTTTGAAGCCGAGGCGCGACGGCAGTCCCTTGCGATTGCTGCGCGTGCGCAAGATCCGGACAGCGACGAGGCGCGGTCGATCAGAGAGTTGGACGCGTTGCTCGACGCCGACGATTTCCGTGACGAGTGGAAGGCATGAAACGCGGCGATCTGATCACCATCGCTGTCAGGGGCGACTTCTGCGACATGCTACGTCAGAGCCGGCGATCCCCGCCGTTTCCCCTCACTCCCACTCGATCGTCCCGGGCGGCTTCGAGGTGATGTCGTAGGTCACCCGGTTGATGCCCTTGACCTCGTTGATGATCCGGGTCGCCACGCGGCCCAGGAACGCCATGTCGAAGGGGTAGAAATCCGCCGTCATCCCGTCGACCGAGGTCACCGCGCGCAGCGCGCAGACGTGGTCGTAGGTGCGCCCGTCGCCCATCACGCCCACCGTCTTCACCGGCAGGATCACCGCGAAGGCCTGCCAGATCGTGTCGTAGAGGCCCGCCTTGCGGATCTCCTCCAGGTAGATCGCGTCGGCCTTGCGCAGGGCGTCGAGCTTCTCCGGCGTGATCTCGCCCGGGCAGCGGATGGCGAGGCCCGGCCCCGGGAAGGGGTGGCGGCCCACGAAGGCCTCCGGTAGGCCGAGTTCCCGGCCGAGCACCCGCACCTCGTCCTTGAACAGCTCGCGCAGGGGCTCCACGAGCGTCATGTTCATGCGCTCAGGGAGACCGCCCACGTTGTGGTGGCTCTTGATCGTCACCGAGGGGCCGCCCGTGAAGGAGACGCTCTCGATCACGTCCGGATAGAGCGTGCCCTGCGCCAGGAACGCGGCGCCGCCGAGCGTCTTGGCCTCGGCCTCGAAGACGTCGATGAACAGCCGCCCGATCGTCTTGCGCTTCACCTCCGGGTCGGTGACCCCGGCGAGTTCGCCGAGGAACAGGTCCTGCGCCTGCACGTGGACGAGGGGGATGTTGTAGTGGTCGCGGAACAGCCGCACCACCTCCTCGGCTTCGCCCAGGCGCAGCAGGCCGTGATCCACGAACACGCAGGTGACCTGATCGCCGACCGCCTCGTGGATCAGCACCGCCGCCACCGCCGAATCGACCCCGCCCGAGAGGCCGCAGAGCACCTTGCCCGTCCCGACCTGCTGGCGGATGCGCGCGATCGCCTCGTCGCGGAAGGCCCGCATCGACCAGTCGCCCGAGCAGCCCGCGATGTCGCGCACGAAGTTGCGCAGCAGCAGCGCCCCGTGCGGCGTGTGGGCGACCTCGGGGTGGAACTGCACCGCGTAGAAGCGCCGCCCCTCGTCCGCCACCGCCGCGAAGGGGGCGTTCGGCGAGATCGCGATGGTGGAGAAGCCGTCCGGCAGCTTCGTCACCCGGTCGCCGTGGCTCATCCAGACCGGGTACTTCTCGCCGACGTGCCAGATGCCCTTGAACAGGGCCGAATCGGCGATGACCTCGATCTCGGCCCGGCCGAACTCGGCGTGGTGCCCGCCCTCGACCTCGCCGCCGAGCTGGGCCGCCATGGTCTGCTCGCCGTAGCAGATGCCGAGCACCGGCACGCCCGCGTCGAACACCGCCTGCGGGGCGCGGGGCGAGGTCTCGATCGTCACCGATTCGGGGCCGCCCGACAGGATCACCGCCCGCGGCTTCATCGCCCGGAAGGCGGCCTCCGCGGATTGGTAGGGCACGATCTCGGAATAGACCCCCTCCTCGCGCACCCGGCGCGCGATGAGCTGGGTCACCTGGCTCCCGAAATCGATGATCAGGATCTTGTCGTGGTCGGCCGTCATGGAGGTGAGTTAGACGAGGCGCGCGCAGGGCGCAACGCGGCGCGCGGGATCACGGACCCGCGCGGGGCGCGGACCATCAACCTCCCGTTCCCGGCACGGCGACGAGGGAGGCCGCCCCCCGAGCCCACGACCAGCTCCGCGAGGCCGGTCCTACACGCGCACGAAGCCCCGCCGCCGAGCCCAGGTCAGGAACAGCCCCGGCCAGGCCGCCGCCGGGGTGCCGGGCACGCCCAGCGCGAAGCCGTGCCCGCCGCGCTCGAACAGGTGCATCTCCGCCGGCACGTCGGCGGCCCGCAGCGCCCCGTACATCAGCAGGGAATTGTCGACGACCGCCACCGGGTCGTCCGCCGCCTGGGCCAGGAAGGTCGGGGGCGATTGCGGCCGCACGTGCAGTTCCACCGAGTAGCTGTTGGTGGAGAACCGCGTCGGGCTCTCGCCCACCAGGACGCGCCGGCTCGACGTGCGGTCGAAGGGCGGGCGCAGCGTGATCACCGGGTAGAGCAGCGCCGCGAGGTCGGGCCGCGCCGAGAGCGCGTCGTCCTCGTCCACCGGCTCGTAGAGGGGGCTCGCGAAGCGCACCGCCGCCGAGCCCATCAGGTGCCCCCCGGCCGAGAAGCCGAGGACGCCGATCCGCCCCGGCTCGATGCCGAAGCGCTTGGCGCGCGCCCGCACGAGGCGGATCGCCCGCTGCACGTCCTGGATCGGCGCGTCGGCGCCGGCCTGCCAGGCCTCGCCCGGGAGCCGGTAGACCAGCACGAAGGCGGTCACGCCCTGCCCGGCGAGCCACTGCGCGGCCGGGATGCCCTCGTGGCCGATGTCGATGCGCCGGTAGCCGCCTCCCGCCGCGATCAGCATCGCGGTGCCGTTCGGGCGGGCGGGGCGCACCACCAGCAGGCAGGGGCGCGCGACGCTCTGGATCACGCCCTCGCGGCTCTCGTCGTAGGGAGCGCCGTCGAGGTCCGGGCCGCCGCCGCCGGGCGGCGTGCGCGGCCACAGGGGCATCACCTCCAGGTCGGCCCCCGGGCGGATCGCGGACGGGCCGGGCGCGGCCGGCACCGGCGGGGCGACCTGCGCGGCGGCGCCCGATCCGTCGCTTCCGCCCGCGGCCGCGGCCGGACGCGCGAACGGGAGCGCGGCCGCTCCCGTGAGCAACGTCCTGCGGTGGAGCGGCATGTCCGGCGGATCCGAGATGTCCGACAATCTCCTGAACCAAGCGTTGCCGGCTTGTCCAGTCGGGGCCGGGCCTCGGGCCCCGTCCGGCGGCACGGCGTTCTACCGAGCCGGCGCCAGGAGAGCCACGTAGAACCCGTCCGTCCCGGTGCGGCCCGGCGTCATCTGGATCCCGTGCGCCGTGCGGCGGATGGCCGGCTCCAGCTCCGGGGGCACCGGCGCCTCGCCGGCGCGCAGGCCGGGCACCCGGGCGAGCAGGTCCGCCACGGCCTCGTCGTTCTCCTCCGGCAGCAGCGAGCAGGTGACGTAGACGAGGCGCCCGTCGGGCTTGAGCAGCCCGGCCGCCCGGTCGAGGACGGCGGCCTGCTCGGCGCGGCGGGTGGCGAGGCTGCCGGGGCGCAGGCGCCACTTGGCGTCGGGGTTGCGCCGCCACGTGCCGGTGCCGGTGCAGGGCGCGTCGACGAGGACGAGGTCGGCCCCCCCGGCGAGGTCCGCCAGGGCATCCGGGCCGCCGCGTCCGCGCGGGGTGCGCACCTGCGCCTCGGCGCCCGCCCGGCGCAGGCGCTCGTGGATCGGCGCGAGGCGGCGGGGATCGCCGTCGGTGGCGACGAGGCGGCCGCGATTCGCCATCAGGGCGGCGAGCGCCAGGGTCTTGCCGCCCCCACCCGCGCAGAGGTCGATCACGGTCTCGCCGGGCCGGACGCCGGTCAGCCGGGCGGCGAGCTGCGAGCCCTCGTCCTGGATCTCGAACAGGCCCTCCAGGAATTCGGGTTCGACGTGGAGCGCCGGGCCGCGGCCGTCGTCGGGCACCGGGATGCGCAGGCCGTCGGGCGCGTGCGGGGTCGGGGCGGGGGTGAGATGCGCGAGCGCCTCCGCCACGCGGGATCGGTCGCCCCTGAGGGTGTTGACCCGGATGTCGAGCGGCGCGCGGCGGGACAGGGCCTTGAGCTCCGCCAGCGTGTCGGCCCCGAGCGCCCGTTCCAGGGAGGGCAGCACCCATTCGGGCACGTCGCCCGCCACGTGGAGGGGCGCCTCGGCCAGCGTCGCGGTGTCGAGGCGGAGGCGCTCGGCCTCGCTCAAGGGCTCGGGGGCGAAGCGCTCGCCGGTGAACAACCCGGCGATGGTGGCGCCCGCGAGCCCCCGCTGCAGGCGCAGGGAGCCGATCAGCACGGCGCGGGGCGTGTCCGCGTCCATGATCCAGGCCGACGAGGCGCGGCGGCGCAGGGCGTCGTAGACGAGGCTCGCGATCGCCGCCCGGTCGCCCGAGCCGGCGAAGCGGTGGGCGAGGCCCCACTCCTTGAGGGCGTCGGCGGCGGGCCGGCGGCGATCGGCGATGTCGGCCAGGACCTCGATGGCGGCCGAGAGGCGGGCGGAGGGGGTCATCGCGAAACGGCCACGCGCGCGCCCCGGATCGGGCCGGGAACGGCCAAGCTTTCGGCCGCTTCCGCAACGACACGGATCTGCCTCACGGCGATCGGGAGCCTCGTCATGTCACGCTTCACGTCACTCACCCTGTCCGGTCTCCTCGTGCTGGCGCTGGCGGCCTGCGCCACGGCGCCCGCCGCGACGCCCGACCTCACGCCGCCTCCGCCCCGGCCCTACGACGCCAAGACCCAGCTCGAATATGGCGGCGCCCCGCGCCCGCCGCGGTCCTGATCCCTCCTCCTCCTCACGCCGCCGGCGCGAGGAGGATCCGCACCGCGAACACGATCCACATCGCCATCAGGACCAGGGCGCCCGCCAGGAACAGGCGGAAGCGCAGCAGCAGCGGGTTGGTGGTGGCGTAGACGGCCGCGTGGGCGAAGCGGGTCAGGACGAAGATCCAGGCCATGACCACGAAGGCGAGGTCCGCCTTGCGGGTCAGGAGCGCCAGGGCCGTCAGCGCGTAGAACAGGACCGGCAGCTCGAACTGGTTCGCGAAGGCGTTCGCGACCTGCTGGGCGGGGGCCGGCCAGTTGCGCTCGCCCATGGCGATCCGCTCGACCGCCACCGCGCCCTTGCGGACGGCGGCGAAGCGGGCGCGACCGGTCCAGAGCAGCAGGCCGAAGGTCAGCAGCACCTGCGCGAAGACGGGGGCGAGGATCGCCTGGAGGCTCACGGCGGGCTCCTCTCGCGGTCCGCGCCTCAGGTCCGGCTCGGGTAGTTCGGGCTCTCCCGGGTGATGGTCACGTCGTGGACGTGGCTCTCGCGCAGGCCCGCATTGGTGATGCGGATGAACTGCGCCCGCTCCCGGAAGGCGGCGAGGTCCTCGGCCCCCACGTAGCCCATGGCGGCGCGCAAGCCCCCGGCGAGCTGGTGCAGCACCGCGGCGACCGGCCCCTTGTAGGGCACCTGCCCCTCGATGCCCTCCGGCACCAGCTTGTGGGTGTCGCTGACCTCGGCCTGGAAGTAGCGGTCGGCGGAGCCCCGCGCCATGGCGCCCACCGACCCCATGCCCCGGTAGCTCTTGTAGGAGCGGCCCTGGTAGAGGAAGACCTCGCCCGGCGCCTCGTCGGTGCCGGCGAGAAGCGAGCCCAGCATCGCGACCGAAGCGCCGGCGGCCAGCGCCTTGGCGAGGTCGCCCGAATACTTGATGCCGCCGTCGGCGATCACCGGCACGTCCGCGTTGGCGGCCGCCTCCACCGCCTCCATGATGGCGGTGAGCTGGGGCACGCCGACCCCCGCCACGATCCGGGTGGTGCAGATCGAGCCCGGGCCGATGCCGACCTTGATGGCGTCCGCGCCCGCGTCGATGAGGGCCTGCGCGCCCTCGCGGGTGGCGACGTTGCCGGCGATCACCTGCACGGCGTTCGACAGCGTCTTCACCCGGCGCACGCTCTCCAGCACCTTGGCGGAGTGGCCGTGGGCGGTGTCGACCACGATCACGTCGCAGCCCGCGTCGATCAGGCGCTCGGCCCGCTCGAAGCCGCTCTCGCCGGTGGTGGTGGCGGCCGCCACCCGCAGGCGGCCCTGCTCGTCCTTCACGGCGTGCGGGTAGGTGACCTGCTTCTCGATGTCCTTGACGGTGATGAGCCCGATGCAGCGGTAATGGTCGTCGACGACGAGCAGCTTCTCGATGCGGAACTGGTGCAGCAGGCGCTTGGCCTCGTCCTGGGTCACGCCCTCGCGCACGGTGATGAGCCGGTCGCGGGTCATCAATTCGGAGACCGGCTGGCTGGTGTCGGTGGCGAAGCGCGTGTCGCGGTTCGTCAGGATGCCGACGAGCTTGCCCTTCGACCCGTTCGGGCCCCGCTCCACTACGGGGATGCCCGAGATGCCGTTATGGCGCATCAGCTGGTGGGCGTCGGCCAGCGTCTCGTCCGGGTGGATGGTGATCGGGTTGAGCACCATACCGGATTCGTACTTCTTGACCTGCCGCACCTGCTCGGCCTGCTCGGGCGGTTCGAGGTTGCGGTGGATCACCCCGAGGCCGCCGTTCTGCGCCATGGCGATGGCCATGCGGGCCTCCGTCACGGTGTCCATCGCCGAGGCGATGATCGGCAGGTTGAGCCGGATCGCGCGGGTGAGCCGGGTGTGGATCCCGACCTCCGCGGGCATCACCGCGGAAGCGGCGGGCCGCAGCAGGACGTCGTCGAAGGTCAGGCCCTCGATGATGCTGTCGGCAACGATGCGGGCCATGAACCAACTCCTGGATGCAGCGAGGGGCCGGGCGCCGCGGCGGCCCAGCCTTCAACGAGTTGGCACCGGCCGATAGCACGCGCGCATGACAGTCGCAAAGCCGTGTTGGCCGCGTCATGCGCGGGCGGCAACCCGCATCCGAGCCGGGCGCGGGTCGCCGCCCCGGGCGAGGTTACTTCTGGCCCTGGCTCGCCTTGTTGGCGTTGTGGTGGCCGATGGCGCAGCCCGCCGCGGCCCCGGCCTTGCCGTGACCGGCCACGGCCCCGGCCGCGCCGCCCACGACTGCGCCCTTGAGGCAGCCCTTGGCCTCGGCCCCGCCGGCGGCGAGGAGCGGGGCGGCGGCGAGCGCGGCGGCGAGCAGGATCTTGGAGCGCATGGGGAATCTCCTCGTGGATAGTGCCGTCCCCAACGATCGCGACCGGCCCGGCGTTCCGGCTTGACGCGCGGGGCGAAGGCGGGGACAGGAACCGCGATCCCGCCCGGGGCCGCGCCATGACGACACCGCCTGCCCCTCCGACCCTCCGGTGCGAGGGCGCACCGTCCGGCGGCACCGGATCCGTCGCGGAGGTCTTCCGGGCCTTCCTCCGCCTCGGGCTCACCTCCTTCGGCGGGCCGATCGCGCATCTCGGGTATTTCCGGGACGACCTCGTGAAGCGGCGGGGCTGGATCGACGAGGCGGGCTACGCGGATCTCGTCGCCCTCTGCCAGTTCCTGCCCGGGCCGGCATCGAGCCAGGTCGGCTTCTCTCTCGGCCTCCTGCGGGGCGGCGGGCTCGCGGGTGGGCTCGCCGCCTGGGCGGGGTTCACCCTACCCTCGGCCCTCCTCCTCGCCGGGGTCGCCCTCGGGGCGGCCGCCGCGCCGGGGCCGGCCGCCGCCGGGGTGCTGCACGGGCTGAAGCTCGTCGCCGTGGCGGTGGTGGCGCAGGCGGTCTGGGGCATGGCGCGCAGCCTCGCGCCGGACCGGCCCCGCGCCGCGCTGGCCCTGGCGGCCCTGTGGACGGTGGTCCTCGCGCCCGGCGCCGCCGGGCAGCTCGCTGCCATCCTGCTCGGCGCCGCGGGCGGGCTCGTCCTCTGCCGCGGCGCGACCGCCGCTCCGGGCCGTGCGGCGGCGTTCCCGGTCTCGCGCCGGACCGGGCTCGTCGCGCTGGCGCTCTTCGCCTTCCTCCTCGCCGGGCCGCCGCTGCTCGCCGCCGCGACGGGGTCGCGGGTCCTCGCCGTCTTCGACGCCTTCTACCGGTCGGGCGCCCTGGTCTTCGGAGGCGGGCACGTGGTGCTGCCCCTCCTGCAGGCCGCCCTGGTCCAGCCGGGTTTCGTGACCGCGGATGCCTTCCTGTCGGGCTACGGGGCCGCCCAGGCGGTGCCGGGGCCGCTCTTCACGGTCGCGGCCTATCTGGGCAGCGTCCTGCAGGGATCGCCGCGCGGGCCGCTGGGGGCGGGCCTCGCGCTCGCGGCGATCTTCCTGCCGGGCCTCCTGCTCGTGCTCGGCGCCCTGCCCTTTTGGGAGGTCCTGCGCGCCCGCCCGGCCGCGCAGGCTGCCCTGCGGGGCACCAACGCGGCGGTGGTGGGGATCCTCGCCGCCGCGCTCTACGACCCGGTCTGGACGTCGAGCGTCGGGAGCCCGCGGGACATGGCGGTGGCCGGAACCGCCTTCGCGCTGCTGACGGTGGGGCGCTGCCCGCCCTGGCTCGCGGTCCTGGCGACCGGCACCGCCGGGGCCTGGCTCGCGTCCTGAGCCGTCAGGCCGCCCGCACCGTGGCGAGGAATCGCGCGACCTCGGTGCCGAGCTGCTCGGCCTGGCGCGAGAGGTCCCCGGCGGCCCCGAGCATCTGGCCGGCCGCCGAGCCCGTCTCCTCGGCGGCGTTGGCCACCCCGGCGATCGTCGCCGTGACCTGGCTCGTCCCGGTCGAGGCCTGGGTGACGTTGCGCACGATCTCCTGCGTCGCCGCCCCCTGCTCCTCCACCGCCGCCGCGATCGTGGTCGACACGGTGCTGATCTCGCGGATGCGCGTGCTGATCGAGCCGATCGCCGCGACCGCCTGTCCGGTCGCGCCCTGGATCTGGCCGATCTGCGCCGAGATCTCGTTCGTCGCCTTCTCGGTCTGGGCGGCGAGTTCCTTGACCTCGGCGGCCACCACCGCGAAGCCGCGGCCCGCCTCCCCGGCCCGCGCCGCCTCGATCGTGGCGTTGAGCGCCAGCAGGTTCGTCTGCCCGGCGATCGTGGAGATCAGCCCCACCACATCGCCGATGCGCGTCGCGGCGCCGCTGAGCTGGTGGACGAGGCGGGCGGTCTCGTCCGCCTCGCCGACCGCCGCCTGGGCGAGGCTCGCCGAGCCGGAGACCTGCCGGCCGATCTCCTGCACCGAGGCGCCCAGTTCCTCGGCGGCGCTCGCCACGGTCCCGACATTCGAGGCCGCCTCCTCGGCCGCCGCCGCCACGCTCGCGGATTGCGCCGCGGTCTCGGTGGCGGTGGCGGTCATGGTCTGGGCGGTCGCCTGCAGCTCCGTCGCCGCCGAGGAGACCAGGGTCACGATGCCGCCCACGCTGCGCTCGAAGCCCTGCGCCAGCTCCAGCATGGCACCGCGCCGGGCCGCCGCGGCCGCCTCCTCGGCGATCCGGCGTGTCTCGGCCTCGTCGGCGGCCTTGCGGGCGACCATCGCCTTGATGCCCTCGACCGCCCGGGCCACCGCCCCGATCTCGTCCCCGCGTCGGGCTTCCGGGATCTCCGCGTCGACCGCGCCGCCCGCCATGCGTTCCAGGACGGCGACGAGGTGGCCCATGGGGCGGGTGATGCCCGCGAAGGCGACCATCGCGGAGGCCGCGACGCCGAGCAGCAGCCCCAGCGCGCTGAACCCGATCAGGGCGTGGCGGGTGGCGTTGGTGTCGTCGGCGAGCTCGCCTGAGCGCGCGTTCACGAAGGCGAAGATGTCCTCAGCCAGGCTGTTGCCGCCCGCCACCAGGGCGTCGAAGGTCGGATCGATTGCTCTATGGACGAGGTCGATCGCCTCGGCGTTCCGGTTGGCCCGGCTGAGGCGGCGCACCTCCCGCATCTCCGTCACGTAGCGGGAGACGCGCGCGGCCTGCTCGTCGATCCGCGCCACGAAGGTCGGGGCCTGCTGGCGCAGGTCGGCGAGGGCCTTGTCGACGAGCGGCAGCGCGGCATCGAACCCGGCATTGGCCCGCTCCATCTGGGCCCCGTCCGTCTCGGCGATCAACCGGTAGGCCCAATAATTCAGCTCGAACATCAGCCGGTTGAGCCGGCGCGTCGACGTCACGGCCCGGCTCTCGCGCACCAGGAGCAGGCTGTAGGCATCGTCGATCGACGTCATGCGGGATTGGGCGTACCAGACGCAGCTCCCGACCACCGCGCTGATCAGCACGATCACGCTGAGGATCTTCCCGATGATCTTTACGTTCGCAAGTCTGAGCATAACAAGGTCCCCCTGCGGCAGACCCTCTGCCAGGCTGGTTAATGAAGCCTCAACCGCAGGCTAGGCCAAGGGAACTATAACTTGGTTCGACGCGGCGGGGATGCTGGTTGAGAGTGACAGATGCCGTAGAGACAAAGGCATGGATCGACGTGGAATTGCCGTTGATCGCATCGCGGACCACACATCTCCCGCGGATCCGGCCCCGGCATGGTCGGGTCGGGGCCGGTGCCTTATGTCCGCTTCGGGCGGGGTGCCGCCCGGTTGCGAGTCGGGGGTCGTCGGGCCATGACGGATGCGTTTCTCGGTGCCGCGGACGAGGATCCGCGCCTCGCCGCGCTCCCGGTCCTCGACCGCCGCGCCCACGCGGAGACGGTCGACCTCGTGGGCGAGGCCGGCGCGGCGCGCCTGCGCGGGCGGCTGGCCGAGCAGGTGCGGGAGGCCTTCCGGGACGGCGCGGATCGGGAGCGTCTGGCGCTCGAGGCCCACGCCCTGGTCTCGACCGCCGGGCTCCTCGGCTGCGCCCGCCTGTCGGAAGCCTGCCGCGACCTGGAGGTGGCGGCGAAGGCCGATGCGGCCCTCCCGGACCGGCTCGCCGCGGCCCGCCGCATCCGCGACCTCACCGCCGAGGCCCTGCGCGCCCTGGACGAAGGGAGCGGTGAGGGACACCCTCGCTGATGCGCGGGCGGGCTCAGCGCCCGGTGTCCGCGGCCCGGTTCCGAGCGTTTGGTCGAAGCGGACTTGAAGGGATCTCGGACCGGGGGGATCTCGGATTTCGAAGGATCCCGGATATGGCCGGGCCCGCGGCCGCAATGTCTCCTCCCGCCCCGGGGCCCGCACCCGTGTCGCCGCGACCACGACGACCTTTCATCGGAGGCGGTGTCCCGTGCTGGTCTGGTCTTTGCCACAACCGGTCGCTAGGAGGACTCGACCAGGGTTCGCGAGGACATGTTCCGCACGCGACCCGCCAGACCCGGGGAGATCGATGTCCGTCCTCACAAGAGCGCGGTTCGCCCGTGCCAGCCTCGCCGTCGCGGCGACCGCGCTGCTCGGCGGCTGCATCACCAATCCCCTCGGCCAGACCGGCGGCGTCCTCCCGACCAACGAGATCGGACCGCCGCCCTCCGTGCGCGGGGACCTGCGCGCACCGGCGAGCAGCGCCGTGCCGCCGAGGGCCGGCCCCGACGAGGTCGTCGCCTCGCAGCCGACCCGGTCGCTCAGCGTCCCCACCGCCGGACGCGGGGGCGGGACCGGCGGCGAAACCCGACGCATCCGCCGGGAGGACCTGGAGGATTACGCCCCGTCCTCGGGGAGCGCGGGCGGATTGCAGCCTTCGCTGGGCTCGGGCGGCTCGGTGGGCGTCGGCGGCCGGTTCTGACCGGGACCGACGGCAACGAGACGATCTCGTCCTATTGTCCAGGGGGCGAGGGAGTTTTCGGATCCCCGGAACGCTCTAGGTCGGCCTGCGGAAGGGCGCTGCGCATCGTCGAAGCAGGCCCGCCGGAGGAAACCCGCATGCTCAAGATCGCCGTTCCCGCCGCCGCGCTCCTCGCGCTGTCGGCGCTCCCCGCCCTCGCCCTCGACGCGTCCAAGACCCAGGACATCGCCGCCCCTCCGGCCAAGGTCTGGTCCACGATCGGCGATTTCTGCGGCATCGGCCAGTGGCACCCGGCCGTCGAGCGCTGCACGCTCTCGCGGCGGGACGGCAAGCCGGTCCGCAGCCTCGCCCTCAAGGGCGGCGGGACCATCGTGGAGGAGGAGTTGCGTCGCGACGACGCCGCGATGAGCTACAGCTACACGATCCTGGAGAGCCCGCTCCCGGTCACCGGCTACGAGTCCACGATCGCGGTCAAGCCCGGGGGCGGCGGCTCCACGGTGTCCTGGACGGGATCGTTCAAGGCCAAGGGCGCGGACGATGCCACCGCCAAGGCGGCCATCCAGGGCATCTACGATTCCGGGCTCGCGGCCCTGGCGACCAAGGCCCGGTAGGGCGGCGCGCGGCCGGGCCAAGCCCGGCTCGCCGCGACGCGCGCCGGTGCGCCCCCGCGGGGCGCACCGGGCCGGGTCACGACTCGCTGGCGGTGTCGCCTCCCTGGCGCCGCCGCCGCCGCTGCTGGCCGAGGCCCAGTGTCCGGGCGAGATGTGAGCGCTGCTCGGAATAGCTCGCCGAGGTCATCGGGTAGTCGGGCGGCAGGCCCCATTTCCGGCGATAGGTCTCCGGCGTCAGCCCCCGCATCGTCAGGTGGCGGCGGAGGGTCTTGTAGGGCTTCCCGTCCTCGAAGCTGATCAGGAAATCGTGATTGACGGACCGCCGGATCTCGGCCGCGGTCGCCCGCGCCGGGGGCTCGACCGGCTTGGCGCCGTTCCCGATGCCGACCAGCGCGCCGTGCACGTCCTTGATCAGCTTGATGAGCTCGCCGATCTGGATGTGGTTGTTGGAGACGTAGGCCGAGATGACATCGGCAGTGAGAGTGATCGCCGAATCCTGCTTCTCGCTTGAGGCGTCCATGCGGCCATACCTTGAGGCTTGCGGAGATAAAATGCCCTCCCGCCTTAGGTAGTTCCGCCCCCAAAGACAAGAAGGTGAATCGCCTTTTCAGATTTTACTCCCTGACATACGGTATACATGGGGAGAGCATAGGTCTCAGGCGCTGCGCAGAGCAGCGGCATCCGCCGCGAAGCGTCGCGATCACGATGCCGTGTGCCCGGCCATCACGATGTTCCCGCTAGGAGACGGTACAAGGAATTTCGTCCTTGATCGTGTAATCCTCGGCGTCCGGCGGGATCGACCATCGGATCTCGGACCAGTGCCGGGTCTGTGCTTTCCGCCGGGCGCGCACCGGGGTGGCCGGGAGCGTGGCGGAACGGGATTGCCTGACGGTGCGCCAGTCGCGCTAGCCGATGGGAAGTTCGGCCCACAGGAGACCGCCCGATGAGCGTGACGCAGAAGGCCCCAGCCGCAGCGGACGCCCCGCTCCTCGTGCCGGTGGAGGATGCGGGGCTCGCGGCCTTCTACCGGGAGATGACGCCGACCGAGCGGCGCACCTTCTGGGCCTGCGCGGGCGGCTGGGCGCTCGACGGAATGGATTTCATGATCTACCCGCTGGTGATCGGGACGATCATCCGGGTGTGGAGCGTCGATGCCGGCACGGCGGGCTTCGCCGCCACCGTGACCCTGCTCGCCTCGGCGCTGGGCGGCTGGCTCGCCGGGTACCTTGCCGACCGCGTCGGACGGGTGCTGACGCTGCAGATCACGATCCTGTGGTTCTCCGTCTTCTCGCTGGTCTGCGCGGTGACGCAGGACTTTACCCAGCTCCTCGTCGCGCGGGCGCTGCTCGGCCTCGGCTTCGGGGGCGAGTGGGCGGCGGGCGCGGTGCTGATGGGGGAGACGATCCGGGCGCAGTATCGCGGGCGCGCCGTCGGCTCGGTGCAGTCCGGCTGGGCCGTCGGCTGGGGGCTGGCGGTGCTGGCGCAGGCGGTGCTGTTCTCGCTCCTGCCGCCCGAGACGGCGTGGCGCTGGATGTTCGTGATCGGCGCGGCGCCCGCGCTCCTCGTCCTCTACCTGCGGGCCTGCGTGGAGGAGCCCAAGCTCGCCGCGGAGACGCGGGCGCGCGCCGCCGCGGCGGGGGACCGGCCGTCGCTCTGGGAGATCTTCTCCGGGCCGATGCGGCGCACCACGATCCTCGCCTCGCTGATGGCCGCCGGCTGCCAGGGGGGCTACTACGCGATCACCACCTGGCTGCCGCGGTTCCTCACCACCGAGCGCCACCTCTCGATCGTGTCCTCGACGGGCTACCTCGCGGCCCTGATCGTCGGCTCCTTCGCGGGCTACCTCGTGGGGGCGTGGCTCGCCGACCGCCTCGGGCGAAGGCCGCTCTTCCTGATCTTCTCCCTCGGCGCCATCGCGGTGGTCGTCGCCTACACGCAGCTGCCGCTCTCGAACGGCGCCCTCTGGGTGCTGGGCTTCCCCCTCGGCTTCTTCGCCTCGGGCTACTTCTCCGGGATGGGCGCCTTCCTCACCGAGCTCTACCCGACCCGCCTGCGCGGCTCGGGCCAGGGCTTCTGCTACAATTTCGGGCGCGGGATCGGCGCGCTGTTCCCGACGCTGGTCGGGATCCTCTCCGCCAGCATGACGCTCGCCTCGGCGATCGCGATCTTCGCGGCGGTCGCCTACGGGCTGTTCTTCGTGGCGGCCTTCGCCCTGCCGGAGACGCGCGGCAAGGTGCTGCACGCCGATGCCTGACATCGGCGGTCATGTCCTCCGGCGGGGGTACGCGTTGCCCACCACCGTGATCCGGTGGAGCGCGCCTCACCCCCGCGGGCCGACGCCCGTCGCGTAGGCCACGAGGGCGACCGCGATCACCAGGAGCGCGAGGCCGAGCAGGATCGGCCCGCGGCGGTGGGTGGTCGTCTCGGGCTGGTGGCTGGGCGGTACCATCGGGTGCGTCTCCGGCAGGTCGGGTCCGGCCCAACCCCCGCGGGCATCGCCGGTTCGCCGGACGCAGCGCCGCAGGTCCCCCGCCCGTCGCCCTCGAGCAGCATCCGATCACGCGGCACTCGGATGCTGCTTTAGATTTTTGATTTTTAACGCATTTTCTGCGACGAACCGATCTCCACGTCGTCGGAAAATGCTCTAGCCGGCCGCGTCCTCGCCGACATAGTCGCGCCAGACGGCGTTCGGGCCGAGCCCCGCCGTGAAGGCGGCGTGGGCCGCGCGCTCGGCATCGGTGAGGCGGCTGCGCAGGGGCCGGGGCGCCTGGGAGACGGGACCGGTTCGGTTCGCCACCCGCACGGTGCTCGCCGCCTCGAGGGTGAGGCCGAGGCTCGTCTGCTTGCCGCCGAGGAGCTCGATATAGACCTCGGCCAGGATCTGCGCGTCGAGGAGCGCCCCGTGCTTGGTGCGGCGGGAATTGTCGATCCCGTAGCGGGCGCAGAGCGCGTCGAGGTTGTTGGCGGCGTTGGGATGCTTGCGGCGCGCGAGCGCCAGGGTGTCGACCACGCCGGCGAGGTCGATCGCTGGCGGCGCTTCCTCGCCGAGCCGCGCGAATTCCGCGTTGAGGAAGCCCACGTCGAAGGCCGCGTTGTGGATCACCAGGGTGGCGTCGCCGCAGAAATCGAGGAGATCGGGCAGGATCTCGGCGAAGAGCGGCTTGTCGGCCAGGAACGCGTCCGAGAGGCCGTGCACCGCGAGCGCCCCCTGGGAGACCGCCCGCTGCGGGTTGACGTAGCGGTGGAAGTCCCGACCCGTCGGGACGTGGTTGATGAGTTCGACGGCGCCGATCTCGATCAGCCGATCGGTCTTGGCGTCGGTGCCGGTGGTCTCGGTGTCGAGAACGATCTCGCGCAGCATGCGGTCCCGGCTCCCCTCGCGTCCCTGCCCTTCCGGCCCTCGGAGGCCCTCGGAGCTTAACCGGAACCGAGGCGGCGGGGCAGGTCTCCGTGTCGCACGGCGGCGATGAGCGCGTCCACCTGCTCGCGCGCCCGCGCGAAGCCGCGGCTGGTGTCGATCAGCGCGTCGGCGCGCCGCCGCTTCTCCGCGTCCGGCACCTGCTTGGCGAGGATCGCCGCGAAGGTCGCCTCCGTCATGCCCGGCCGGGCCAGCACCCGGGCGCGCTGGACCTCCGCCGGGGCCGTCACCACGGCGACGGCGTCGCAGCGGGACTCTCCGCCGGTCTCGAACAGGAGCGGGATGTCGAGCACCACGAGGTCGGCCGTGCCGTGGGCAACGAGAAAGGTCTTCTCGGCGGCGCGGACCAGGGGATGGACGAGGCCCTCGAGCTGCTTGAGCCGCTCGGGCGCATCGAGCACCGCCGCGCGCAGGCGGTCGCGGTCGACGGAGCCGTCGGGCGACAGAACGCCCGGGAAGGCCGTGCCGATCCGGGCCGCCGCACCGCCGCCCGGCCCGTAGAGCGCGTGCACGCAGGCATCGGCGTCGTGGACCGGCACGCCGCGCTCGCGGAACATCGCCGCGGTGGCGCTCTTGCCCATGCCGATCGACCCGGTCAGGCCGAGGACGAAGGGAGGGCTCATCGGGGCCGCGCGATGTCGGCGGCGACGAGGGCCCGCAGCGCCGGGCCCACGGTCGGCGTGACGCCGAACCAGCGGGCGAAGCCCGGCACCGCCTGGTGCAGCAGCATGCCGAGGCCGTCGACGGCGCGCAGGCCCCGCGCCCGGGCAGCGGCGAGGAGCGGCGTCTCCAGGGGCACGTAGACGATGTCGGCCACCGCCGCCTCGGGCGGCAGGCCCGCGAGGTCGAGGGCGAGGGGTTCGGATCCCGCCATGCCGAGCGACGTGGTGTTGACGAGGAGGCCTGTTTCGCCCGCGACGGCCGGCAGGGCCTCCCAGGCCACGGCCTCGACCCGCGCCGGGTCGATCGCCCTCAGGGCCGCGGCCCGATCCGGCGTGCGGTTGGCGATCCGCAGATGCGGCAGGCCGCGTTCCAGGAGCCCGACCACGATCGCCCGGGCGGCCCCGCCCGCCCCCAGGATCAGGACCGCGCGCCCATCGCGCGTCCCGGTGGTCCGCGGCCAGTCCGACCCGAGGGTGGCGTCGAGATGGGCGAGGAAACCGGGTGCGTCGGTGTTGTCCCCGTGCAGCCGGTCGTCCGCGTCGAGGCTGAGCGTGTTCACGGCGCCGATCCGCTCGGCCCGCGGCGTCATCGTGGCCACCGCCCGGAATACCGCCTCCTTGTGCGGGATCGTGACGTTCCCGCCCACGAAGCCGGATCGGGGGAAATCCTCCAGGAAGGCCGGAAGGTCGGCTGGCGCCACGTCGATGCGCTCGTAGGAGCCGGGAAGACCGTGCTCGGCGAGCCAGTGCCCGTGGATCAGCGGGGAGCGGGAATGGGCGATCGGGTGGCCGATCACGAAGGCCTTCGGGGCGGAGGTCATCGGGCGGGGATCACGGTCAGAACGTCAGCAGGTCGCGGTCCCGCAGCGCCGCGAGGAGCGGCGGCAGCGGCAGGCCCAGGATGGTGGAATGGTCGCCCTCGATGCCCGAGAACAGGTGGATGCCGATCCCTTCGAGCTGGTAGGCGCCCACGCTCGTCGTGACGGCGGGGCCGGCCGCGTCGAGATAGGCCTCGATCGCGGGTCCCGCGAGGGGACGCATCGTCAGGCGGGCCGTGGCGACGAAGCGCGTGGCGATCGCCCCGTCCACCGCCAGGGCCAGTGCCGCGTGGAGGGCGTGGCTGCGGCCCTGCAGTCGCGCGAGGTGGCCGCGCGCCGCCGCGCGGTCGGCGGGCTTGTGCAGAACGCTCCCGTCGAGGTCAAGCACCTGGTCGGCCCCGACCACCACCCGATCGGGCGCGATCCGCGCCACCGCGGCGCATTTCGCCTCCGCCAGGGCGAGCGCGAGGGCGGGCGGGTCGAGGGCGGCCGCGGCGGCTTCCACCGCACGCTCGTCGACGCCAGAGGCCCGCATCTCCACCGGCAGGCCGGCGGATTCGAGGAGCGCGCGGCGGGTGGCGCTCGCGGAGGCAAGGAGGAGGGGCGCTCGCCCGCGCCAGGGCGAGACCGTCACGGGGCGGAACCGGAGCCGATCATGCGCAACTCTCTGCCGGTTCCGCGGCGTTCTGCAAGGGGCGTCGTCGGGTTCGGGCCCCTGTGTCGGCCCCTCGGCGATCGCAGGGGCGGATAGCCGGCGTGGGATGCGGGGCATCATCCGCCAGGACGGGACCCGACGGGACAAGCGTCTCAAAACCCTGAACACACGGTCGCCAGCCTGGACGATAGTGTGGCTTTTTACAGAAAGCCACAATAAGATTCCTCCATCCTCCGTGTGCCGCGCCGTTTCGATGAACCGACAGACTCTCGCCGCTGCTGTCCGTGCGTCCCTGGTGAGGCTACCGCCACCCTACGACAACCATTACGGCGTCGTTCCTCCGGCACCGCCGGAACATGGCGTGAATGTCTCGGAGATCCTCGACCGGTTGGTGGCTGCGACCGCGGCGATCGGGAGAGTCGGGGTCATCGCCCGGGAGCTGAGCGATCCCTACCTGATCAGCCGCATCCTGAAGCGTCAGGAGGCTGTCAGTTCCTCGGCGATCGAGAATACCCACAGCACCCTCGACGAACTCCTGACTGTCGACGATGTCATGGAGTCTCACGAGGATCAGGAAGAGATCGACAACCAGGTTCGTCAGGTCCGGGATTACGCCATCCTTCTTGATCGACTCGTCCCCGAAGCGGCAGCGCGAGGCTATGACATCTTCACCCTCGATACCATCCGGCGGGTTCACGCCGAGGTCATGCGTGGTAATCCCGATTATGAGGATGTGCCTGGCGCGCTGCGGGAACGGGTGGTGTGGATCGGCGGGCTTGGTCAGATTTCCCGATCAACCTGGAATCCGCCGCCGCCGGACCGCGTGCTTCCCTGCCTGATGCAGACCATCGACTACCTTCGCAATGAGGGAATGCAGTCGATGACGCAGAACCTCGTGGTGCGAATGGCGATCGCCCACGCCCATTTCGAGGCCGTGCATCCGTTTCGGGACGGCAACGGCCGGGTCGGGCGGCTGCTGTTCCCACTGATGATGGCAGCCGATGGTGAGGTCCCGCTGTACCTGTCGCCATTCATCGATGCCCACAAGGATGCCTATTACGACGCCCTGAGGCGCGCGCAGCAGCGTCTCGAATGGGGTGCGATCATCGGCTTCATGGCGGATGCGATCGTGGCGACGGTCGATGAGGTGGAGGTCACCCGGGCGGCACTCGCCCGCTTGCGTGGGGACTGGATGACGCGACGGCGGTTCCGCAGGGCTGCAGCCTCCACCCGTGCGCTCGATCTTCTGCCGCATTATCCGATCCTGACGGTGAAACGGCTCGCCACCCTCCTCAACGTGACGTTCACCCAGGCTTCGCAGGCCGTCGACCATCTGGTGAGCGTCGGTATCCTGACGGAACGGACGGGGTACGCGCGGAACCGGATTTTCGCGGCGAATGAGGTGCTGCGGATCATCAACCGGCCGTTCGGACGCTACGATTCGACCGAGATCTAAGCTTATACCAGGGGTCATTGAAAATGACCTATGGTTCTGTTCTCGAATTTCCGCCGAGCTTTTGCATCGAGAATTCAAGACCGATCGACGGCCCCGTCGATCCCGGGCTTGCCCGGGATCGAGAGAGATGCGTCAGCATCCCAAGAGCTTGCCCAAGGGTGATCCACCGACGCGGGCCGTGGCGCTCCTTCGAGACGGTCGCGGACGCCACCCTGGGATGGGTCGACGGGTCCCATCACCGCCATCTCCTCACGCCGATCGGCAACGTCCCTCCCGCCGAGGCCGAAGCGCGCACTCATGCCGGCGTCGGCGACCACGCCCCCTGACCCGAGACAAACAGCCTCCGATGAACCCGGAGCGGTTCAACGGGATCCGGGAGAGTTCAGATGTCGATCCTTCGGCGGTTCTCTTTGCGCAGAAGTCTACCAGTTCAGGGTCAGGTTGCCACGCACTTGGTGGTCGCTGGCTCTCGCGCCGACCTGACCCGCATAGGCTAAGCCCAAGGTCAAGTCCCGCGCCACCTGCGCCTGGACGCCTGCCGAGGCCACCAACGCGTCGCGGTCGATCGGCGTCCCCGTCGCCCCGAAGGGCTGCCCCCCTGTGAAGGCGACCAGTGACTGAGGCACCACGTCGCCGAAGGCCCGCCGATAGCCAACCGAGCCCTGGATGCTCACTGGCAGGGTCAGTCCCAGCGCGTCCGAGACGACGGCGGCGCCCTGCACCCCAGCGGTCGCCGTTTGGATGTCGTAGTTGCGGCCGAAGACCTGCAGGGCCGCCGCACCGCCCGCCTCCGCAAATGCGTTCCGGGCGATCCGTAGCGCCCCGCCGCCGACGAAGGGCTCGACGAATCCCGCCCCCACCGCGATCCGGTAGCCGATTTCACCGAAGCCCTGGAGCGTGTCGCTCCCGCTCTTGCCGCTGACCGATTGCGAGAATCCCGGGAACCGGATCCCGCGCCGCGTATCCAGGGCGTCGCTGCCGTAGATCCCGCCGGCCCGGAGTTGCAGGGGGCCGAAGTTCGCACGGCCGTAGATCGACCCGAACACGGTCTCCACCTGCCCGCTCGCCAGCCGCGCCGGGATGTCGAAGCCGGTCCAGCTGGTGCCCACCGCGACGCCGACGCGCAGGCTGTCCAGTCCCGGCAGGGTGAGGGCGCCGAAGCCGGTCTCGGCCCCGACGACGAATCCCCCGGTTTCCCGGGTCACGCGGGCGGCATTGCCGTCCCCTCGGGTTCCGCCGAAGACCCCCAGAGCTTGGCCCCAGAGTGCGACGTTGGGCGCAGCATTCGCCGGCGCCACCGCGATGAGGCTGGGCGGCGCCAGCTTTCCGGGCAGGTCGGCCGCGTAGGAGGCCGGCAGCACGGTCCCGGGGACGAACCGCCCAGCCAGGGCCGTCTCCGACCCGAGCCGTTCGGACGGACCGAAGCGGAGATGGTCGAGCAGGGCCGACTGAACGACGGCTGCGTTCTGGGCCACGACGCCGACGGCCGTAGCCTGCGCCTCGCCCGAGAGGAGGGAAAGCGCCTGCGTGGCGCCGGAGGTGGTCTGGTTCAGCACCGCGGTGGCCACCTGCGAGGCCGGGCTCGGGGTCCCCTGCGAGCCCGAGTTCGAGGTGCCCTGCGAGCCCGAGTTCGACGTCCCTTGCGAGCCTGAGTTCGAGGTGCCCTGCGAGCCCCCTGTGCTCGAGCCGCCCGGACTCGTCTGGTTGAGGGAACCACCCACGCTGCCCTGATTTCCGGTCGTCGCTCCGTCGGTGATCGGCTTCGTCTGGGCAAAGCCGAGGGAGATCGTGTTGTTGTCGTAGGAGAGCGACGGCGTCAGGAAGGCGAGGTTGGTGCTCGTCTGAAGGCTGCTGAACTGGCCGGTGATGCCGCCCGTCGCCGAGATCAGGGTATAGCGCAGGTTCGGGGTGTACGTGCCTTCGCCCGCCCGGACTTGAACGGTGCCGCCCTCGATGGTCACCGGACCTGTCACGGTCGTGCGGTCGTTGGCGCTGGGCGTGACCTTGACCGTGTAGAACGAGCCCTGCGCGAAGGTGAGCGGGCCGTTGATCGACAGGGTGCCGATGGCACTGCTGCTGCCGGGAGCCAGGGTGCCCCCGAACCCGATGCGCGACTCGCCGACGCTGCCCGAGCCGGCGAGAATGCCGAGGTTCTTGACCGTCACTTTGGAGGCCGTGAGCGCCCCGTCGACCTGCAGCGTGCCAGCCCCGACCGTGGTGTCGCCCGTGTAAGTGTTCCCGCGACCGGTCAGCACCTGGGTGCCCCCGGTCAGGTTGAGGCCGCCGCTGCCGGTGATGTTGCCACCGAAGCTGCCGCTCGCCCTGGACAAGGTCAGTGTCTTGCTCCCGAGAGCCACGGTGCCGGCCTGGCCGACGGCGGTGTCGGACAGGCCGGTGATCTCGGTTCCGGTGTCGATCAGCTTGCTGATGTCGAAGGTACCCGTGGTGGCCAGGGCGAGTCCGCTGGAGAGTCTGAGGCGGCCATTATCGGCGAGGGCGAGGGTGCCTCCCGTCACCCGGGTGGCGCCTTCAAAGCTTTTGGCGGTGGTGAAGACCACGGTGCCGGGGCCGGCGACGGTGAGGGGGCCAGAATCCTTGATGTCGGATGTCACCGTCAACGTCGTTCCGGTCGCCGGTGCGAAAGTGCCGCCGCCGGTATTGATGTAGACGTCGCGATTCGTCGTGAAGCTCGTCGTCGTCGCGAGTGTTCCGCCTTTGAAGGCAAGAAAGTCCGTGCCGAGGTTAGCGTCTTTCGCCACCTGCAGCGTGCCCCCCGCCAACACCGTTCCTCCGGAATAGGTGTTGGTGCCGGTGAGGATCGTTGTCCCAGCAACCTGTTCGACGTGGCCGTTGCCCTTGATCGTCGGCGCGAAGGTCACGGCCGATCCATCCGGGTTGCCGGTGTGATTGAACACGAGCTTGCTGAGGCTGCTGCCAAAGTTCACCGCCGCCGCCTGCAGGGTGCCGGGGGATGTCGGCGCTTGATCCGGCAATGCGCCGATGGCCAGAACGGCCTCGGGCGAGGAGATCCCGCGCGCGATGTAGACGGTGCCGGTCCCGTCGAGCTTCACCGTCACCGTGCCGCCGTTCTGGATCGCGAGCTTGCCGGTGCCGCCATAGCCGACATTGAGTTCGTCGCTATTGAACCAGGTCGATCCCTGCCCCGTCACCGTCACCGTTCCGGCCGCGACGACATCCCCACCGATGATCCCTCTGGCATTCTTCACCACGCCCCCGTTCTGGATGGTGAGCGCGCCCGTGCCGTGCCTGCCGACAAAGAGGTCACTGGTGTTGGTCCAGGTCGATCCCTGCCCGGTCACCGTCGCGGTCCCGGTCGAAACCTGGCCCGTATGGTTGTTGTCACCGAGATAGCCCGTCGTGTTCGTCACGATGCCGCCGTCCTGGATGACGAGCGTGCCCGAGCCGTTGTCGCCGCCGACGGTGAGGTTTCCGCTGTTGGTCCAGGTCGATCCCTGCCCGGTCACCGTCGCCGTTCCGAACGACCTGATTTGCCGGCCTTCCGTTGAACTCGACCGGCCCTGGGCAATGATTCCGTTGGTGTTCTTCACGCTGCCGCCATCCTGGACGGTGAGCGTGCCCGTCCCGAGCAGGCCGACATCGAGTTCACCGCTGAGGGTCCAGCTCGAGCCTTTCCCCTTCACGATCGCCGCGCCGGTCGACCCTTGATCTTCGCCGATGACGCCGACGATGCCGACGACCGAGTCGCCGTTCTCGATGGTCAACGTGCCTGCCCTCTGAGCGCGGGCCGCACCGTTCACCGCGCAGAGCAACGTGGCGAGGCTCGCCGTCGCGACTTTGCGCGCGTGCCGCCGACTCGGCCCCGGCTGCTCGTTCACAAGCCGGGCCAACACCCTCTCGGGACGTTGCAGTCGGCTTGGCAGCGACTCGCGCCGCGACGTCGGGCCCATTAGCGCCGTTGACGACGTAAGGACTCGACGCAGAAGTCGCTCAGACATCGGATCAGCCATGCGAATAAATCCGTTTTTATCAGCGAAGTCTACAGGCTACGGTCAGTATGAATGATACGCAAATCGTCTTACAGTAGCACACCTGAGCTAATTGAATGCTTGGTGCGGCTTGCTTACAGAGGGAGGTCGAGAGGTTGCGGCAACGCATAACGAAGCCTGCATGGCCACGGCGTGATGCTCGTCAACCAACGATGCGTCGGGCGAACCCATCCATGACGAAGGCTCCATAGACGCAGTCTGACCGCATCGCCACGTCGGTAAAGCCACTCATCTATAAGTTCTTGTCAGAGATCATACCGATGTCTGGCAGTGTTTTCTGAGCACGACGCGGATGGAGGTAAGGCGCAGACATGCCGGCGCCTTGCGCGTGCGACACGCTCACGCCTTTGCCAGCCGCCGGCACCGGTTGAGCCAGCCAATCCTTCGCTCCACGACCCGGCGCTTGGGCAGAACCTCGAACCCGACCGTCTGATCCGTGCGCTAGAGGATCTTCACTGTCACAGATCGGCACACCCGCTCGAAAGCCTTCTGGAACAATGGAGAGAGACGAAACAGCGTCGCCATCGCGGACACCCCGCCATCACGGTCCCGTATGCCGGCCGGATGCACGAGGGCATGCCTCAGCAGACCTTGCGTGTCGACGCGGAGGTGGCGCTTCTCGTCTTTGATCTGTTTGCCAGCGTCATCGTCGGACGGGTCGATCGTGCGCTCCGTCGAGCCAGCGGACGCGGGAGCTCCGGATCGGCAGGCGCTCGCGCTCGGCGACGCACCGCGCCTCCTCAAGGGTGAGAGACGCCCGCGGCAAGGAGGCGTCGCCGCGGATCTCCCGGTCGCAGGAGCCGCCTCGGTCACCGCCCGGCCGCGCCGCGGCGCTCCTACTCGGCGATGAACTTCAGCCGGTGCTCGCGATGGAGTTCGACGATGGCGGCCGCCGTCTCCTCGATCGAGCGGCGGGTCACGTCGATCACCGGCCAGCGGTGCTTCGCGAAGAGCCGCCGCGAGGCCGCGACCTCGTTCGCCACCGCGTCGCGGTCGACATAGGCGGTGGAATCGTCCGCCTTGAGGCTGAGCAGACGGTTCTGGCGGATCTGGACGATGCGCTCCGGCGAGGCGAGCAGGCCGACAACGAGGGGCTTGCGGGCCGCCTCGAGTCCCGATGGCAGCGGCACGCCGGGCACGAGCGGGATGTTCGCGGTCTTGAGGCCGCGATTGGCGAGGTAGATCGAGGTCGGCGTCTTCGACGAGCGGCTGACGCCGAGCAGGATCACGTCCGCCTCGTCGAGGTCGAGGGGCAGGTTGCCGTCGTCGTGCGCGAGCGTGAAGTTCATCGCGTCGATGCGCTTGAAGTACTCCGCGTTCAGCATGTGCTGCGCGCCCGGCCGGGCCGTCGAGTGGGCGCCGAGATAGGATTGCAGCAGGGAGTGGACCGGCTGCAGCACCGAGAGGTAGGGCGAGCTGGTGGCCCGGCAGGCCTCCTCCAGGCGCTCGGTGAGGTCCTGCTCGACGAGGGTGTAGAGCACGATGCCGGGGGCCTGCTCGATCTCGTTGATCACCCGCTCGAGCTGCGCGGCGGAGCGCACCAGCGGGTAGACGTGCTCGATCGCCGAGACGCCCTCGTACTGGGCGGCGGCGGCGCGCCCCACGTTGATCAGCGTCTCGCCGGTCGAATCGGAGACGAGGTGGAGGTGGAAGTAGCTGCGGACCACGGCGTCTCCTCGGACGAGTCGAGCCCCCGCCGCCGGTTCTCCACCGCCGGCTCGGCGGGAGTCGACAGATGTGGATAATGCGACCGCCGTGCCAGGTCCAGGCGAGGACCCGCCGGACTTGTCGACTCCGCCGTCAACAGACGTGGTCCAATCCCGCGCCGGAATCCGGTCCGTGGGAGAATCCGGGACGCGGACACCCTTCGCAGCCGCGAAGGCCGGGCAAGCGCCTCGCGACTCTCGCGATCCCAGAAATCTAGCCGCAATCCGTTAAAGCCCTCTTAACGCCGTGGGGATGGGGACGGGGTGTGGACGCCGCGAGTCCCGCGGGATTCGGGGGTCCAGAAGAAGAATCAGATTCAAGAATCTCTCTTTCCTTCTTTTCTTCGGGGTGGGATCGCGTCGGGGGATGGCGCCCGGCAGGACGGGCTCGCCGGAACGGCGCATCCGCGGATGCGGCCGCGCTTCGGGACTGGCGTCGCGACCGCGCAACGGTCATACGGAACGGCGACGGGTCAGGGGAGGCCGGACGGGATGGGCGGGATCGAGAGCGGTCGTGCGGGCGCGCGTCCCGTCCTGCGGGTGCTGGGCGGTGAGGCCCTCTCCCCTCCCCCGGCCTGGATGATGCGGCAGGCTGGCCGCTACCTGCCGGAATACCGGGCGCTGCGGGCCAAGGCCGGCTCCTTCCTCGACCTCTGCTACACGCCCGACTTCGCCGTCGAGGTCACCCTGCAGCCGATCCGCCGCTTCGGCTTCGAGGCGGCGATCCTGTTCTCCGACATCCTGGTGGTGCCCCACGCGCTCGGCCAGGACGTGCGCTTCGTGGAGGGCGAGGGACCCCGCCTCGATCCCCTGCACGGACGGCCGGAGGTGGAGGCGCTGCGCGCGGCGGGCGATCCGCGGGTCATGGACCACCTCGCACCGGTCTTCGAGACGGTGGCGCGCCTGCGGGCCGACCTGCCGCCGGAGACGACGCTGCTCGGCTTCTGCGGCGCGCCCTGGACGGTGGCGAGCTACATGATCGGCGGGCGGGGCACGCCCGACCTCGCCCCGGCCCGCGCGCTCGCGGCCCAGGACCCTGCCCTTGTCGAGGCGCTGATCGACCGGCTGGTGACGGTGTCCACCGAGTACCTCGCCCGCCAGTTCGAGGCGGGCGCGGACGCGGTGCAGATCTTCGAGAGTCACGGCGGCACGCTGCCGGACGCGGCGGGGGGCGACGCCCTGGCGCGCTGGAGCCTGGAGCCGATCGCCCGGATCGTGGCGGGCCTGCGCGCGCGCGTGCCCGGAGCGCGCATCATCGTGTTCCCGCGCGGCACCGGGCTCGACGGCCACGCCCGGACGCTGGCCGAGACCGGTGCCGACGCCCTCGGCGTCGACTGGGCGGTCGACCTCGCGGCCCTGCGCGGCCGTCTGCCGGCGAGGGCCGTGACCCAGGGCAATCTCCCGCCCGAGATCCTGATCCAAGGCGGGGACACCCTCGACGCCGCCGTGGACGCCATCCTGGCCGCGACGGCGGGCCTGCCCCACATCTTCAACCTCGGCCACGGCATCACGCCGGAGACGCCCATCGCGCATGTCGAGCGGATGCTGGCGCGCCTGCGCGGCTGACGGAACCCACCCGGGAGACCCATGCTGTATCTCTGGATCAAGGCGGCGCACGTCATCACGCTGATCGCCTGGATGGCCGCCATGCTCTACCTGCCGCGGCTCTTCGTCTATCATTCCGCCCTGCCGGCCGGCTCGCCGCAGGGCGAGACGTTCAAGGTCATGGAGCGCCGCCTCGCCAAGGCGATCATGACGCCCGCCATGATCGCCACCTGGATCCTCGGCCTGACGCTGGCCTGGATGAGCGGCGCCTACACGCAGGGCTGGCTGCACGCCAAGTTCGCGCTGGTCCTGATCATGAGCGGCCTGCACGGCTGGTTCTCGCGCATGGTCAAGGACTTCGCGGCCGACCGGAACACCCGCGCGCCGACTTTCTACCGGGTGGTCAACGAAGTGCCGACGCTCCTGATGATCGCGATCGTGATCCTGGCGATCGTCAAGCCGTTCTGAGGGCCCCGCCGATGGAGACCCGCCGCCTCACCCTGACGCTGCCGGACCGCACCGTCGCGGTGGGCCTCGACGCGCTCGGGTCCGGCCCGGATGCCCTCCTCCTCCCGGCCCTGTCGTCGATCGCGACCCGCGAGGAGATGCATCCGCTCGCCGAGCGGCTCGGCGGGCACTATCGCTGCCTGATCCCGGACTGGCCGGGCTTCGGCGCCGAGAAGCGGGCGCGCCTCCCGCTCGCGCCCGCCACCCTCCACGCGGTGATGGATGCCCTCGTCACCGGGCTGCGCGCGCCCGTGGCGGTGGGGATCGCGGCCGGGCACGCGGCGCCCTACCTCGTTGCCGCGGCGCGGCGCCATCCCGGCGCCTTCGGGCGGCTGGTGCTGGTGGCGCCGACTTGGCGGGGACCGCTCCCGACCGCGATGGGACCGGAGCGGCGGCCACTCTACGCCCGCCTGCGCCGGGCGGTGGAGATCCCGGTTCTCGGCCACCTTCTCTACCGGGCGAATCTGAGCACGCCCGTCGTCGCCCGGATGATGCGGGCACATGTCTACGGCGACCCGGCGCGGGTCACGCCGGAGGTTCTCGCCGCGAAACGTCGGGTGACGCGCCAGCCCGGAGCCCGCTTCGGCACCGCCGCCTTCGTGACCGGCGGCCTCGATCCGGTCGCCACCAGGCAGGAGTTCCTCACCCTGTTCGGGAACGGCCTGCCGCCGGTGCGGGTGCTGCGGCCGGAGCGCGCCCCGCGGCGCTCCGGCGCCGAGATGGACGCGCTGATCGCCACGGGCCTCGTGGAGGGCGCCGCGATCCCGGGTGCCCTCGCGCCGCACGAGGAGCACCCCGATGCCGTCGCGGCGGCGATCCTGGCGGGGACCTGAACAGGACGGGTCGCCGCACAGCATCAGACCCGGTCGATGGCGATAATCCCACATCCTCATGCTGAGGTGCGACCGCAGGGAGCCTCGAAGCACCCCGGAACAGAACGTCCAAGGCACTCTTCTCCGGGATCTACGGTCAGGGGTGCTTCGAGGCTCGCTTCGCTCGCACCTCAGCATGAGGCGTGTTGTGTCTTCCAGAAGCGCCCAACTGACGAACGGGCGACAGGGATGAGTGCGGACGGTCGTCGCCTGCGAGGAAAGAGCTGCGTCCGCCTCGTCGTGAACGCAGCGAACCCGTCTTCGCCCGAATGGGCCAAGCGCGCGTGATGAGGAGCGCTTCCGGCCCGGTGTCAGAAGAACGCCTGCAGCCCCGTCTGGGCCCGGCCCAGGATCAGCGCGTGGACGTCGTGCGTGCCCTCGTAGGTGTTCACCGTCTCGAGGTTCTGGGCGTGGCGCATCACGTGGTACTCGCCCATGATGCCGTTGCCGCCGTGCATGTCCCGGGCCTCGCGGGCGATGGCCAGCGCCTTGCCGCAATTGTTGCGCTTGACCAGCGAGATCATCTCCGGCGCCATCCGGCCCTCGTCGAACAGCCGCCCGACCCGCAGCGACGCCTGGAGACCCAGCGCGATCTCGGTCTGCATGTCGGCGAGCTTCCTCTGCACCAGCTGCGTCTGGGCCAGCGGCCGGCCGAACTGCGTCCGGTCGAGCGTGTACTGGCGGGCGCGGTGCCAGCAATCCTCGGCGGCGCCGAGCGCCCCCCAGGAGATGCCGTAGCGCGCCCGGTTGAGACAGCCGAAGGGGCCCTTCAGGCCGCTGACATTCGGCAGCAGCGCGCTCTCCGGCACCTCGACCCCGTCCATCACGATCTCGCCGGTCACCGAAGCGCGCAGGGACAGCTTGCCCTTGATCTTCGGCGCCGAGAGCCCCTTCATTCCCTTCTCGAGGATGAAGCCGCGGATCTGGTTGTCGTGGGCGGGCGACTTCGCCCAGACCACGAAGACGTCGGCGATCGGCGCGTTGGAGATCCAGGTCTTGGCGCCCGAGAGGCGATAGCCGCCGTCGATCTTCTCCGCGCGCGTCTTCATGCCGGCCGGATCCGAACCGGCATCGGGCTCGGTGAGGCCGAAACAGCCGACGAACTCGCCCGAGGCGAGCTTCGGCAGGTAGGTCTTGCGCTGCGTCTCGTCCCCGTAGGCGTAGATCGGGTACATCACCAGCGAGGACTGCACGCTCATCATCGAGCGGTAGCCGGAATCGACGCGCTCGACCTCGCGGGCGACGAGGCCGTAAGCGACGTAGCTCGCGCCCGCGCAGCCGTATTCCTCCGGCAGGGTGACGCCGAGCAGGCCGAGTTCGCCCATCGCATTGAACAGCGAGCGGTCGGTCTTCTCCTCCGCATAGGCCTCGACGATGCCGGGCAGCAGGCGCTCCTGGGCAAAGCCCCGGGCCGTGTCGCGGATCAGCCGCTCCTCGTCGGTGAGCTGATCCTCGAGCAGGAAGGGATCGTCCCAGCGGAAGGCGCCCTTGGCGCCCTCGTGCGGCTTGGCCGCGCTCAGGTCGGTCTGGGTGACGGCGGCGACGGGCGCGGCGGACATGCGCGGGCTCCTCTCAGCGGATCGATGCGCGGAGGTGTAGCGCGGTCGGGCGCCGCCCGCCAGGACGCGAAACCGTGTTTCGCAAATCCGCTCAATAGGCGACCTTGCGCTCCACGAAGCGGAACTGGATCGCGGTGAGCCCGATCACGAGCCCCATCAGCACCACCGACTGCGCCGCGGAGGCGCCGAGATCCGCCCCCGCGCGCCCGTCCTGGTAGACCTTGTAGACCAGGGTCTGGGTGGCGCGGCCGGGACCGCCGGCCGTGAGGACGTCGATCGTCCCGAACGTCTCGCAGAAGGCGTAGACGATGTTGACGACGAGGAGGAAGAAGGTGGTCGGCGAGAGCAGCGGGAAGACGATGGTCCAGAACCGCCGCGCCGGCCCGGCCCCGTCGATCGCCGCCGCCTCGATGACGCTGCGCGAGATGGCCTGCAGCCCCGCGAGGAAGAACAGGAAATTGTAGGAGATCTGCTTCCAGGCGGCGGCCAGCACCACGAGGATCAGCGCGTCGGTGCCGTCGAGGAGCGGGTTCCACGCGATGCCGAGGTCGCGCAGGCCCCGCGCCACGATCCCGAGCGAGGGCTGGAACAGGAAGCCGAACAGCACGCCCGCCACGGCCGGCGCCACCGCGTAGGGCCAGATCAGGAGCGTGCGGTAGAGGCCCGCCCCCGCGATCTCCTGGTCGGCCATGGCGGCGAGCAGCAGGGCGAGGCCCAGCGACAGGCCCGCCACCGCGGCCGAGAACAGGGCCGTGACGCCGAGCGCCTGGTAGTAGGCGGGATCTGCGAGCAGCGCCCGGTAATTGTCGAGGCCCACGAACTCGGTGGCGAGCCCGAAGGCGTCCTGGGCGAGGAAGGACTGGCCGACCGCCTGGACGGCCGGCCAGTAGAAGAACAGCGCCACCGTGGCGAGCTGCGGCAGCAGCAGGAGGACGGGCAGGCGCCAGCCCCGGAAGGTGACGCGCTCGGGCCCCGCGTGATCCGCTCCCATGCGGGCGGCGCTCAGTGGTTCGCCTGGCGCTCGAACTGGCGCAGCATCGCGTTGCCCCGCGACGCGGCGTCGTCGAGGGCCTGCTTGGCGCTCTTGCGGCCGGCGAGCGCCGCCTCGATCTCCTCGGCCCAGACGTCGCGCATCTGCGGCATGTTGCCGAGCCGCAGCCCGCGGGAATTCTCCGTCGGCGGCTTGTTGGTGAGTTCCTTGAGTGGGACTTCGAGGGCCGGGTTCTTGTCGTACCAGCCGTCGGCCTTCGACTTCTCGTAGGCCGCCTTGGTGATCGGCAGGTAGCCGGTGGTCTGGTGGATGCGCGCTTGGCGGTCGGTGTCCGACAGGAAGGCGAAGAACTTGGCGACGCCCTTGTACTCCTCCGCCGACTTAGACCCCATCACCCAGAGCGAGGCGCCGCCGATGATGCTGTTCTGCGGCGCGCCCGGGGCGTCCGGGTAGTAGGGCATGGGGGCGGCCGCCCACTCGAACTTGGCGTTCCCGCGCACGTTGCCGTAGGAACCCGAAGAGCCGAGCATCAGCGGGCACTCGCCCGAGGTGAAGCGTCCGAAGCCGTTGTCGTAGCGGCCGGAATAATCGTAGAGCTTCTCCTTCTGCATCTCGGCGAGGTTCGCCAGGTGCTTCACCTGCAGGGGACCGTTGATCTCGAGGCTGGTGTCGAACCCGTCGAGGCCGTTGGCCTTGGTGGCGAGCGGCACGTTGTGCCAGGCCGAGAGCTGCTCCAGGTGCGCCCAGGTCACCCAGGTGTTGGAGATCCCGCAGGTGGTGTAGCCGGCGGCCTTCAGGGCCTTGGTGGCGGCGAGGATGTCCGGCCAGGTCTTCGGCGGAGCATTCGGGTCGAGGCCCGCCTTGCGCAGGGCGTCCCGGTTGACCCAGAGCACCATCGAGGACGAGTTGAACGGGAAGGAGAGCATCTCGCCCTTCGCCGTCGAGTAGTAACCGGTGATGGCCGGCAGGTAGGCGTTGGGGTCGAAGGGCTCGCCGGCCTCCTTCATGAGCTGGTAGACCGGCTTCACCGCGCCCTTGGCGGCCATCATGGTGGCGGTGCCGACCTCGAAGACCTGGATGATGTGCGGCGCCGTGCCGGCCCGGAAGGCGGCGATGCCCGCGTTCAGCGTCTCCGGATAGGTGCCCTTGTAGGTCGGGACGACCTTGTAGTCGCCCTGGGCGGCGTTGAACTCCTCGGCGAGGCGCACGACCGCGTCGTTGTTGGTCCCCACCATGGCGTGCCACCATTGCAGCTCGGTGACCGCCAGGGCGGGGCCCGCCGCGGCCATTCCGAAAGCGGCGATCCCGAAACCCGCTCCGACGCGGAACATGCTGCGCAGACCCATGGCGTCTCGTCCCCTGCTGTGTGGCCGCTTTCGATGCGACGCTTTCGTCTCAGCGCGATGACGAAAACCCGGGAAGCCGCGCTTGGGAGTTGCAAAAGCACGACAATGCACGTGAGGCAAGCGGCGGCCGAGGAGCGTGCGGCGGATGGAGAGCGGCAATCGGCGCCGATACCACCGCTCCGGCGTGCAGGAACAATCCAGACTGGTTCTCCGCGCAGGCCGATCAGAGATTCCGCGATGGAAAGCTGGTCTGGCGTGAGCGGTGAATTGGTCGAGATCGGCGAGACATCGAGTTCGTTAAGTTTTGCGGCGTAACGACCAGTCGAGTCCCGCCGCCGAAGCGATTCGCTCGAATCCGCCATGCCGATCCCCTCCGGAATCCCCCGCCGCACCCTCCTGCTCGCCGGCGCCGTGCTGACCGCCTCCGCGCTGATGCTGCGGGCCTCGGCGACCGAGCCGGTCCGCCGGATCACGATCGGCGACATGACCTGGGTGGAGGTGAGCCGGGCCGTGGAGCAGGGCTACACCACCGCGCTGGTGCCGAGCGGCGGCCTGGAGCAGAACGGTCCCTATCTCGCCATCGCCAAGCACGACAGCATCGTCGCCTGGACGGCCCGCCGCATCGCGGAAGAACTGGGGCACACCCTCGTCGCGCCGGTGATCTCCTACGTCCCGCAGGGACGCTTCGACCCGCCGACCGACAACCTGCAGTTTCCCGGCACGCTCGGCGTCTCGGAGGAGGCCTTCGCGGGCACCCTCGACGGGGTCGCCCGCAGCCTGAAGGGGGCCGGGTTCCGGACCATCCTGTTCCTCGCCGACCACGGCGGCAGCCTGGGGCCGCAGCGGGAGGTGGCGATGCGGCTCGACCGCGCATGGCGCGGCCAGGGCGTGCGCGTGCTGAGCGTCGACGCCTACTACGACGTCGCGCAGGCCCACGAGCGCTGGCTCATCGCGCAGGGCGAGACGCCCGCCACGATCGGCTTTCACGCCGGCCTCGTCGATCACGCCGAGATCATGGCGGTGGCACCCGAGCGGATCGACTTCGGCCGCCCGCCACCGCCGCTGCCGGCCCGGCTCGGCCTCGCCTCGGACGGGAGCAGCGGGGATCCCCGCCACGCCTCCGCCGAGCGCGGACGCGCCCTGCTCGACATCCAGATCAACGCCGCCCTGGCGCAGATCCGCGCCTTCATGGCCGCCCCGACGGAGTGACGCCGATGCCGGATCTCGTTCCCGCCCTGCAGACGGCGCTGCGCAACCTCGCCGAGGGCACGCTCGCCGTCTCGATGCTGCTGGCGATCCTCGGCCTCGCCTTCACGGCGGTGAGCGCCGTGGCGCAGCCCTGCAACCCCGGCCGGCCCTGGTGGCGCAAGCCCGACCTCGTCACGGACGTCTGCTACTGGTTCGTCATCCCGGTGATCGCCGGCTACGCGCGGGTCTGGCTCCTGGTGATCGGCCTATTCGTCCTCGGAGGCATCGCCACGGCTCTGGGCCACGCGGACCTGTTCGGCGAGGGACACGGGCCGCTCTCCGGCCTGCCGTTCTGGGCGCAGGCGCCGCTCTATCTGATCCTGTGCGACCTCGTGATGTACACGACGCACCGGCTCTTCCACACGATGCGCCTGTGGCGGTTCCACGCCATCCACCACGCCTCCGAGCAGGTCGAGTGGATCTCGTCCGCCCGGTTCCACCCGGTGGACGCGATCTTCCACGGGACGCTCGCGGACGCAGTGCCGCTGCTCCTCGGGATCTCGCCCGAGGTGCTCCTCGCCCTGATGCCCTTCAACGTCGCCCTCGGCGGGCTCGCCCACGCCAATGTCGACTGGACCTTCGGACCGCTGCGCTACGTGCTGGTCAGCCCAGTCTTCCACCGCTGGCACCACACCGGCCCGGACGAGGGCGGC
Organism: Methylobacterium sp. JK268; assembly: GCF_054052225.1. Classification (NCBI taxonomy): domain Bacteria; kingdom Pseudomonadati; phylum Pseudomonadota; class Alphaproteobacteria; order Hyphomicrobiales; family Methylobacteriaceae; genus Methylobacterium; species Methylobacterium sp. JK268. The sequence continues at coordinate 127,295 of NZ_JBSVZN010000029.1, forward strand.
AGCAGCAACTTCGCCGCCACGTTCCCGTTCCTCGACCTGATCTTCGGGACCTTCTACATGCCGAAGGGCGCCCTGCCGCGGGCCTTCGGCATCGGCGATCCCGATTTCCCGCAAGGGTTCGGGGAGCAACTCGTCCATCCCTTCACCCGCCGGGAGCGCCCCGGCCTCCCGGAAGGCGCGCGGCTTCCCTCCTAGAGCATTTTCCGACGAAGTGGACACCGGATCGTCGCAGAAAATACGTAAAAATCAAAGACGTAGAGCAGCACCCGATTGCAGCGCGATCGGGTGCTGCTCTAGGCGCTGTGGACACTTACCGGAGCCACAAGACGATAGCGGCGATGGTGACAACGGCTGCGTAGTTGCGGGCAGTTTTCTCGTAGCGTGTGGCGACGCGCCGGAACTGCTTGAGCTTGGCAAAGCAGCACTCGATCAGGTGGCGCTCGGTGTAGAGGGCTGTGTCGAGATCATACTTCTTGGCTCGTGAGGGATTGTTCGGGATCACGGCCGTGGCGCCCTTGTCGGCAATCGCCCTGCGCAGCCGGTCGCTATCGTAGGCCGCATCAGCCAGGACCACCGCGGCAGGGAGATCGGCAAGCAGGGCCTCAGCCTGGGGCGCGTCGCCCTTCTGGCCCGCCGTAAGGGCAAACCGGACCGGACAGCCCAGACCGCGGACGACCAAGTGGATCTTGGTGCTCAGGCCG
>NZ_JBSVZN010000030.1:0-58106 GCF_054052225.1 Methylobacterium sp. JK268
CTCGACCGCGGCGCCCTGGTAGGCGCGGGCCGGGTCGAGGTAGGTGAGCGCCACGCTGCCCGGCAGCGCGGTCTCCTCGCTGCGCGTGCGCCGGAAATCCGCCCCCTGCCCGGCCGCCACGAGGTCGGCCTCCGTGAAGCGGGCCACCGGCGCGCGGGCGAGCGGGAGGAAGCGGAGCGCCCCGCCGCTCTCGACCCCGTCGAAGAAGAAGGCGGTGCGCAGGGGCGCGAGGCTGTCGCGGGGCGCCTGGACCTCGGTCAGCGCGTAGCCCGAGACCACGCCGCGCAGCTCCGAGACGTCCACCGGCGCGCCGGCCTCGCGGCAGATCTCCGCCACCACGTCGGGCAGGCTGGCGAGGCCGAGCCGGCCGTTGAGCCAGTGGCCGAGGGCGTAGTTGGGCGCGTCGCTCCACACGCCCGACTGGCGCGGGAACTCCGGATAGGGCCGCGCGTCCCAGGTCCAGAGGAAGATCCGCTCCGGATCGACCATGCGGGTGCCGTACACAGCCGAGACCGGGTTGCCGTCCGACGCCCTCCAATAGGCGAGCGCCGCCTCCAGGAAGGCGCGCTGCATGGCGAGGTCCTGCCGGCCGGTGGAGGAGTAGGGCAGGAAGGACTCCGACGACTTGGGGTCGACGAAGACGTTGGGCTGGTTGGCGCCCTTGTCGACGGCCGGGCAGCCGAGCTCGGTGAAGCGGATCGGCTTCGACTGCGGCACCCAGGCCGTGGCGGCGGCCTGGCGCACGCCTCCCGGCCGGTCGTGGTGGGGGTTCGCCCACCAGCCGCGCAGGTCCTTGAGGCGGAAGATCCAGTCCTCGCCGTGGGCGGTGTCGCGGATCGGCACCCGGTTCTGCGCGTCGCGGTCGGCCTGCGTGGGGTAGAACCAGTCGTAGAGCTCGCCCCCCGCCACGTTCCCGGCGAGGTAGGCCGGGTCGTAGGGGCTCGCGTAACGCTGCGCGTCCGCGTGATTGAGCCCGTCGCGCCAGTCGGCGAGCGGCATGTAGTTGTCGATGCCGACGAAGCCGATGTTCGCATCCGCCCAGAGCGGGTCGAGGGGGAAGAACACGTCGCCGGTGCCGTCCGCCGGGCGGTAGTTGGCGTACTCGGTCCAGTCCGCCCCGTAGCCGATCGCCGGGCCGGGCCCGAGGATCGCCCGGGCGTCGGCCGCGAGCGCCCGCAGCTGCGCCACGGCCGGGAAGCTGGCGGGGCCGGAGCGCAGCGTGGTCAGCCCGACCAGCTCCGAGCCGATCAGGAAGGCGTCCACCCCGCCCGCCGCCGCCGCGAGCCGGGCGCAGTGCAGGATGAAGCGGCGGAAGCTCCATTCCGGCTTGGCGCAGGTGACCGAGCTGCCGGTCCAGGCGAGATCGGCCGGGGTGACGCTGCCGAAGAAGGCGGCGACCTGGTCGGCGGCGGCCGGGGTCTTGTCCGGGCTGCCCGGGCGGCCGATCGCCGGGAAGCAGGTCATCCGTCCCCGCCAGGGAAAGGCGGCCTGCTCCGCCCCGCCGTAGGGGTCGGGCAGGCCGTTGCCGGCCGGCACATCCATCATCAGGAACGGGTAGAGGGTGACCTCGAACCCCCGCCGCTTGAGCTCGCCGATCGCCTGCACCACCGAGAGGTCGGAGGGCGCGCCGCCGACCAGCGGGCTGCCTCGCGCGTCGAGACTGACCACCTGCGCCTGTGCGCGGGTGAGGCCGCCCGCGCTCCAGGGGACGTCGGTGGTCTTGGCCCGGGTCTCGACCTTGGGGAGGATGCGGCAGGAGCCGAGGCGCAGGTCGGTGCCGTGCCAGGCCACCACCAGCGAGACGTGCCGGCAGGCGGGCGCCTGCTCCTGGAGCTGGTCGAGGGCCCTGAGCAGGTCGACCCCGCCCGAGACGGTGTTCTGGCCGGTGAGGCTGCCGCGGTCGTTGGCCTTGACCGGGGCGGTGGCGTAGACGAACTCGCCCATGCCCGGGATCAGGGTGACGGCGGTGACGAGGTCTTCGAGCGCCGGGCGGGCGTCGGCGCGGGGCGGGCGGCGGGTGACCTCGGCGGTGATGACCGGCACGCGGTTGCCGAAGGCGGTGAGGGCCAGGTCCTCGAAGACGAGGTAGGCGAGCCCGCGGTAGGCCGGGGCGTTGCCGGTGCCCTCGATCGCCTCGATCTTCGGGTCGGGCCCCTGCGCCTCGTCGCCGAGATAGACGCGGACATTGTGGTCGGAGAGGCGGATGGGCTTGCCGTCGGCGTAGACGGTGCCGAGCGCCGTGATCGGCCCCTCGCAGAGGGCGACGGCGAGGCTGACCGAGTAGGTGTAGGTGACATTGTAGGTCTTCTGCGTGGGCGCACCCTTGCCGCCCTTGGTCCTCACCTTCTCGACGTGCTGCTCCTCCTTGAGCCGGGTGGCCCAGATGATCTGCCCGGCGACGCGGACGCGGCCGTAGACGCGCGCGATGGCGGCGCCCTCGGTGGAGGCGGTGACGTAGAGGTCGGCGAGGCGCGGCCCGGTGTTGACCTGCGGCTTGGGGCGGGCGCCGAACAGGGCGCGGTCGAGGACGCTACCCAGGCCCGCGCCGACCACGCCGCCGAGGAGCCCGCCGACGGGGCCGCCCAAAGCGGCGCCGGCGGCCTTGCCGGCATAGGAGAGGACGAGGGTGCTCATGGGGCGAAGTGCGCTGGCGGGTCCGGCGAGGGATCGGGGAAGCGGAAGGCGTGGGCGACGCGCCGTGCCCAGGCGGGCGGGACGGCGCATTCCAGGACGGCGTGGCCGTCATAGGCGTGGATCATGCGGGGCTGCGGCCCCGCCAGCGGCGCGGTGAGGATGGCACAGTGCTTGGCGGGCAGGCCGTCGCGCCAGCGGAAGAGCAGGACGTCGCCGGCCAGCGCCTCGCGGGGCGGGATCTCGGCGAGGTGGCGGCGGGCGGCGTCGCGCAGCGCCTCGCCGCCCCTCTCCTCGGCCCATCCCGGGCGATACGGGGGCGGCGCCTCGGGCGTGCGGCCCGTGAGTTCGGCGTAGACGCCGCGCACGAGGCCGAGGCAGTCGCAGCCGACGCCCTTCAGGGACGCTTGGTGATGGTAGGGCGTGCCGAGCCAGCCGCGCGCGAGCGCGACGGCGCGGGCGCGGATCACGCCAGGATTGCATTCCAATCAGCATGCCCTTTCGCGGGGGGCTGCTTTCGACTCTCAGCGGACGCTCGCGGAGCCAGTCAAGCGCTGCCCGCCATCATCTCTGGATGCCAACGCGCTGCCGCAGGTCAGTGTGCAGCCTCCAGCAGGTAGCAGACCTCGGTGCTGAACTTGGCACGCTCGCCGCTCGCGGTGACGTACCGCTCCCAATTCGGCCCGACGAGCTTGCGCCCACGCTCCGCGACGGCCCGATGCAGGGCGAAGTGGGTCGTCAGTAGGTGTTCGTAAGCGCCCTCGTGAACGAGAACTGCCACGTCGCCACCCGGCGTCCAGTTCATCTGCAAGCCCGCAGGGGCGTCGAGCGACGCTAGCACTTCGCGACCGAGCCAGAAAGGCTCGCCGTCCGGACCGAAAGGGTCGCGACCCTGCGGATGATAGAGGGCAACTTGCAATCCCAGGTGCGGCACGTCGGCAGCGCGTTCGGAGAAGCGTGCCACCAAGGTCTCGATCCTTTCGGCAATATCGTGGCGATGGATCACCCCGGCCAAGCAGAGAAAGGAACGCGGAGGATCGTGGCGGATCACGAGTTCTGGCATCGTTTCCTCCAGCGCTGAAGCGACGTCTGTTTACCACCCGCAGCAGATACCAGGGAAACGGAGCAGGTAGGAGATTAATGGTCGGCGGCCTGCCGACATTGGCGTTGGTTCCGGTGACGGCCTGTGTACAAAATGGGTGGATGCCAGCCAGCGGTGGCTCCCCATATCGCGAGGGTGGCCGGATCGAGGAAGCCATCAGGTTTGGGTCGATCCGCGAAAGTCGCTGCTTCAACCGCGAACACCCGGCAGCGGGCCGCCAATATCCGAGTGATCGCAACGCTAGGGTCAAACCCAATCAGCTTGACCGTGTGAAGGGCCGCTGAGGGTGGGAAGCGGGCTTTGACGCCGGGCCCATGAGCGGACGTTCCGCCTTCGACCCAAGCTGGTCGCTCATGCTCGTCTCTGCCTCGCCTGAAACCGGACGTGGAGTCGCAAGGGATCGGTAACAGCACGCGCCCGCGTGATGGACGCTCGGCGTGTAGCGATCACGATCCTCGAAGTGCTGTCACAGAACGTTACACAGCAGCCCGGACGATCACATCACAGCCACGTCGAGTGGCGACAATGCTTACATCCGCCCCCCAGGCCACCGTGCGGATGGAGGATCACAGATGTCCAGTGAGGCCGAAGTCGTCCACGTGACGTGGGGTGTGAGCAGCGCGGACACCATCGGTGACGCCCTCCGGTCGCAGGGCGACGAAGCGCGCGTCATTGCGCTTCCGGGTTCCTTGAACTTCGGCCCGATCAATCCGCCGGACCCAGATGTTCGCCACGCGTGGATCAGAGCCGTCCTGCGGCCCGATCCCTACGACGACCAACGCGAGGCGGAGGAGCCTTGGGTGGAAGCCACGTCGGCCAGCGTGCATCCTGTCTACTGGGTCTGCATGAGCGACGCGGCCGAGCACGCCAGTTTTCTCGAATTCGCGTTCCGGATGAATGGCCGCCCCTTCGATGTCATCGACGCCACGGACCTCGACTTCGTCACGCGCGACGGCGTCCGACGGCCCTGGTCGCTCGGGATCATGCGCTGCGAGGACATCGTCGCGTCCGGCCTGAGGGACAAGCGACGCGTTTTCTCTCGCGCCGAGAGCGACGCCGCCGCTGCCGCGTGGGCGGGATTGAGGTGCGAGGATGCACCGCTGCGCATCGTGCGCGACGGCCGTTTGGTCTCGGCCCCGCTGACACACTATGACGCCGCGCTCATCTCCCAGGTTGCGACGGACTGGGAAGTCGCTGCGAAGGTGATCGGTCGCACCTTGCGCCACCTTTCCGGCGAGGTCGATCCGCCGGAGCATGGTGTCAGCGACATCGTGTTGTTCGGCCGTATCCAGGCCCTCGGAGATGCGGGAGACCTTGAGATCAGGGGAACGGGACCGGGTTTGCGCGACTATGAAGCTCGCCGATCTGCCGCTCACGTGCCGCCCCGACATACGCATGACAAAGCGGAATAGTATCGGGCTAGTGAGACCTTAAGGCCGCTGCTCGTAGCGGATGAAGTGAACGTCCGTTTCGTCGCCCATGATCGCGCAGAGCCGACCGGCAGAAAACCACCCAACCCGGTCGCCAACTTCTGCCTCATCATAGGCATAGAAGCGGACCTTCCCAGAGTCCGCAACGGGTCGGAAGCGGTCCCTCGTACGGTCAAGCTGATTGGGTTTTGACCCTAATGATCCCGCCACCAGACAGCTTGATGCCATTGCTTTGGGCTGACACCGCAGGTAGTCACCTTGGGTGATCAAGCTCTGCTTACCACCCAAAGCAGACCTTTTCGCGGCTGGGCAGATCGGACGTGGTCCCTAGCCGCGCCGCCCGCCGTCGCTGCCGGCCTCGGTTCGGCCATATGACAGCGCGGCGTCGTTCCCCGGCAGGTCCGGGAAGCCGCGGAAGTTCACCACGTTGCCGAACTTCTCCCGGCAGGTCGGCAGCGCCCGGTCGCAGCCCGCCGTCACCGTGAATGCGTAGCCCACTGCCATCGCGGCCGGCGCCGGCTCCCACAGGTCGAGGAGCGCGCCGCCCGCCACTCGCCCATGCGCCCGCACCTCCACCGCAGCGCCCGCATTGGCCCCGCCCGACCAGACCAGCAGCCCGGCGGTGAACCAGCCGGGCGCGTAGGCGTCGAGCCCGATGGCGAGGACCGTGCGGGCGGAGCGCACGGCCGCCACCGTGCCGCTGCCCCGATACGTCGCCGTCGTGGCGTCAATCCCGCAGCGCGCATCCCCGAACAGCGCGTCGCAGGAGCGCTGGTAGAGCCGCCCCGTCGCCTGCCCCAGCCGGTCGGCGAGCCCGCGCACCTCCGCGGTGAAGCCCGACGAACCGCGCGAGACCTCGCCGAGATGGCCCGACAGCACCAGGACCGCGTCCGCCGGTGCCGACCAATCCACCCACCACACCGCCACCGCCGCCCCGTCGTACAGGCCCCGCGCCATCTCGCCCTCCGCCAGCCGTCCGGAGGTCAGCGCCCCCATGATCTCGCCCGAGTCCACCGCGAGGCCGGCACTCTGCTCCAGGGCCGAGCCGGTCGCCCCGGTCCCGGCGGCGCAGAGCACGCCGTCGCATGGGATGTCCTCGTCGTGGTCGGTGAAGCCGAGCCGCACCCCGTCAGTGCGGGTGAGGATCCAGCAGCGGCACAGGGTCGTGACGCCCGAGGCGAGGCGCGTGGCGAGGGCGGGGGGAAGCGGTCTCACCGGCGCAGCTCCAGGATCGGGATGTCGGCGACGATACCGGCGAGCACCGCCTGGTGGTCGATCTCCAGCCGGTCGGTGGCGAAGCGCACCGGCACGTCGAACAGGAAGCCCGCCGTCACCGCCGCGCCCGAAGCCGGCGCTCGGGCGAGCGCGACGCGGCCGGTGGTGGCGTCGACGGCGAAGGCGGATGCCGGCAGCGCCACGCCCGCCACCGCGACCCGCACCGAGCCGGCGACCGGCTTGACGATCGGGCGCGTGTAGGGCGCGAAGGCGGCCCCGTAGGTCTTGGCGAGCGGGAAGACCGTGGTGGTGCCGTCGCCGAGGCCGAGCGGCTGATCGGTGGCGGCGGGATCGCGGCCGAACGGGCCGGAGGAATGGTCGAAGGTGTCGCGCCAGCGGAAGCCGTAGAGGGGGCCGCGGCGCTCCTCGAAGAAGGCGATGAGCGTCGCGATGTCCTCGGCGCGGCGGAGCGCCGGGCCGGCATTGTAGGCGCGGCGGGAGTGGCGCCAGAGGCTGTTCCTCTCCTCGTCGCCGGAGCCGAGGGTGACGATCTCGGTGCGCCGTTCGGGCCCGCCGCGGGAGCCATAGGAGAGGGAGAGGGGAAAACGCACCTCGTGGAAGGGGGCGGCCACGTCATGCTCCCCGCAGGCCGCGCTGGACGGCGCGGGCAAGGGCGGCGGTGACCTGCGCCTCGGCGCGGGCGAAGCTCGGCGCGTCCGGCGTCTGCACCACCATGCTCACCTGGATCGGCCGCGCCCGACCGGCGCGATCCGACTCGGCCGCTTGGCTCGCGGCCCGGCCGATCGGCACCACCCGGCCATCCTGGTTCGGCACGAACAGCTCGCGCCCGAGCTCGCCCACCGTGTAGGCCTGCCCGGCCCGGACGGGGCCGCCATTGGCCCGGAACAGGTGCGTGACCTCGCCGAACAGCCCGCCGACGGCGTTCGCCCCCGCGCTCGCGGCCGGCGCGGTGCCGAGGATGCCGGCGAGCGGCCCCTGGCCGGTGAACAAAGCCTGCAGCGCCGAGCGGGCGAGCTGCTTCTCCAGGCTCATCAGCACGTCGCCGAGGCTCCGCCCCTCCAGCACCGCGTCCGCCAAGCCGTTGGACAGCGCGTCCCCGAAATACCGGGCGGTCTCGGCCGCCTGGCGCTCGGCCTGTTCCAGATCGGCGAGCTTGTCCCTGTACTCCGCCGTCGCCACCGAGGCCTGCCGGATCCGCTCCACCTGCTCACCCGAGAGCGCCACGCCCTTCTGCTTCGCCTGCTCCTCGGCCCGGGCGAGGTTGATGGCGATCTGCTTCTCGGCGTTGGACTTGCCGTAGGCCTCCACCTCCGCCTTGATCGCGGCGGCGGATTTCTCGATCTGGCCGATCATCGCCTCGAGCGGGTCGGTCTCGCTGCCGCCGCTCCGAGCCGCCTTCGGCTTCGCCTTGTCCGGCTCGCTCCGATCGGGCCGCACGGTCCGGACCATCTGCCGGGACGCCGCCTCCGCCTGGTCCACCAGCGTGCGGTTGCCGAGGTTGCCGCGCAGGCGGTTGAGGGCATCGTCGAAGTCCTGGCCGCGGCCCGAGGCCGGGATCGGCGCGCCAGCGGGTGAGGTCTCCGACACGATCCGGCCGCCACGCACCACCAGGCCGGGGCCGCCGGCGGCCGGCAGCCCTTCCTGGGACTGCCAGTACCAGGTCTTGGCATCGCGCAGGATCCGCGCCGCGCCCAGCGCGCCGGAGGCCATCAGCAGCTTCCAGTCGGCGGCGTCCTCCTTGAGGGACAGGCCTGCCTCGTAGAGCTCGTTGCGGAAGATCTTGCCCGCCTCCTCCAGCTTGGCCGAGGCCTCGTCGAGCCGTCGCTGCATCTCCTGCGAGCGGGCGATGTCCTCCGGCTTGAACAGGGGCAGCGTCGGGTTCTTCACCTGCTCGGCCGCGTCGCGCAGCTTCTCGAAGTCGAGCCGGCCCTGGCGCAGGCGGTCGATGATCTCCGGCGGAAACAGCGTCTCGGCGAGGTCGATCGCCGCCAGCTCGCGGGCCGCGCCCTGCATCTCCTGCAGGATTGCGAGGGCGGCCCGCAGCTGCTCCTCGGTGCCGCTCGCGCGCAGGAAGCGGTCGAGCTGCGCCTGCGTGGCATTGCCGTTCGCCACCTGCTGGCGCAGCCGTGCCACGAAGGGGCTGTCGTTGTGCCCGTCCTCGCCGGAGCCGAGCCGCGGCGCGAAGGCCCGCCCGGCCATCTCCAGGGTCTTGGTGAGGTCCGAGATCTCGACGCGCAGGTCCAGCGCCTGCTTGCGCCAGGTCTGCAGGAAGGTGGTCGAAACTCCGATCCGCTCGGCGTCCTTGCCCAGCGCGATCATCTCCTCGACGGCCTCCGCGCCGGCCTTCGCGAGGGCGACGCTGAGGTCATAGGCGCCCTTGAGCATCGCGAAGGTGGCGAGTCCGCCCACGACGGTGATGGCGAGCGGGGAAGTGGCGAGCACCCGCACCGTGGCGGCGGCCTCGTTGCGGATCATGGCGAAGTTCGTAGACACAGCCTCGCCGGCAACAGCCATCGAGCCCTTCATCACCGCAGCGCCGGTGCGCGTCTCGGCCGCCGTGCGGGTGATGGCGGCGCCGGTGGCGACCATGGAGCCGTTGGTGTCGAGCGCCGTGCGCAGGCCGGCCGCGCCAACCGCGGCGAGGTCCTGCGCGGCGGTGGTGGCGAGCAGGCGCGCGCTGGCGAGGTAGCCGCCATTGGCCTGGACACCCGTGTTCAGGGCCCCCGAGACCTTGATCATGGAGGCCACGACCGAGGCCGCGAGGTTCTGCATCCCGGCCTGCGCCGCGCTCACGTCGGAGGCGAACTTGATGGTGAGGGGCGCGTTCACGTCAGCCTCCCTGGCGTGCTTCGGCCAGCGCCCGGTAGAACTCGCCCAGGTCCGGCTCCTCCGGCTTGTCCTCGGCGCCGTGGAAGGCGCGGAACCCCTCCCCCATCGCCACCATCTCGGCGATCGACAGCGCGTCGACCTGCCGGGGCGTGAGCCCCATCATGCCCCCGGCCCGATACCAGACGGAGAGGTCGCCGGGGCGTCGCTCCTCCCCTCCGTCCCTCCGTTTCCCTCCGGCTCCACGCCGGTCACCGCCGCCGCCAGGATGTCAGCGGCGAGTTGCAGGTGCTCGCTCAGCGGGAAGCCATCGACGCTGTAGCGCATCAGCGCCTCGGCGCCGGCCAGGTCCTCGCCGCCGCCGACGAGGCCGAGCCGCACCGTCTCGCGGATGTCGGCCGCGTAGAAGCGGTGGGCGGCGAGGCGCACCATGATCTCGCCGATGCCGGCGCCGGCGCGGCGCTCCAGCTCGCCGATCTCGCCGAGCCGCAGCTCGAACTTGCGGCGCCGGCCGGCGAAGTCGGCGTAGTGCGCGGTGCGGGAGGTGTCCGTTCTCATGGGGCCTGCCTCACTGCCCCTGCGCGGCCGCGGCATTGGTCCAGGTGAGCGGACCCTCGCCGCGCATCTGGGCGGAGAACTTCACCACGCCCATGTCCTGGCTCTCGATCTTCAGGTTCTCGAACCACACCGCCCCGTCCCAGTGCCCTCCGCCGGAAGCGGCCGGCTTGGCGACCAGGATGCGGACGTACATCGGGGTGTCCGGGTCGGCGGCGGCGGCGTCGAGGTCACGGTAGGAGCGGGCGTCCGCGATGCCGGAGGCGTTCACGCTCCAGGCGCTCGACTTCTTGAGCGAGCGGCGGGGCGGGACGGCGCTGGGATTGTCGCAATCCGGCATCGTGGCGTCCTCGTATTCCCAGGTCCGGGTGAGGTCCTTGGTCGTGACCGTGCACAGGAACGAGGGAGTGTCGTCGGTGGGGCCGGACTTGCGCATCAGGCGCAGGTCCTTGCCGCTGAAGGGGACACCTTGCGTCATCGGGGTTCTCCGATCGTGGGACTGCCGTGGTGAGGCATGGAGCACATCACCCAGGATAGATGGCTATTATTTGAGCATTGATTTGTAATTCACTAGAGCGTATCAAATATGTTCTGGACAATGTCGGCCTTCAGAAGAAGCAGCTTCATGAACCTTCTGATCAGAAAGTGGGGGCAATATGTTTCCATTCCCGAAGAAATGGAAGTAGTTTTCGAAGAAATTCTTTCGCCCTCGCATCGCACTCACAATCAGTTCGAAGAAATCGCCCGAGACGGTGGAGACGACAACGTCACGCGGCTGATCCTAAATGGCTGGGTCGGCCGCTCAAGGCAGGTGAGTGACGCTCGACGGGCGATTTTCGGGTTGGCGCTGCCCGGCGACTTCTGTGGCCTGAGCGGTCTGCTTCTCCCGACGATCGATCACTCTCTCGTGGCGCTCACCGCAGTGACTCTCGTCGAGATCGCTCCGGTCCGCCTCAGCGCGGCGGTTCTGGAGCACTCGTGGCTGCGCGAGGTGCTCTGGGGCGAGTGGCGGGCGCAGGAAAGCATTCAGCGTCAATGGCTGCTGAGCCTTGGCCAGCTCACCGCTGTGGCGCGCATGGCCCGCCTCTTCTGCGAGCTGTACATCCGCTTGGGGTGCGTTGGCCTCACCCATGGGCCCACCTTCGAGCTCCCGATCAGGCAGTCCGAGCTCGCTGATATCCTTGGGTTTACGGTCATTCACGCGAACCGCATCCTCCGGGAGTTGCGCTCACGAAATCTCGTCCAGCTGGACGGCAGGACGCTGACCATCAGCAGATTTGAAGATCTCGCGCGGATCGGCCACTTCGACCCACACTCTGTCCGCGCTGCCCCCCTCTCCGGCAAGCCACTGTTCCAGAACCCCGCGCCTACGGCGCAATCATCCGCGTGGCGATGTCGAAGAACACCGACTTCACCGTGAGCGGGTCGATCACGTCGCCCGACTGCCGCACGCTGAGGCGGTCCACGAACCCCGCCGCCTCGGCCGGCTCCTGCCCGTCCAGCGCCCGCATCGCCGCCCGGGCGATCGTCCAGACCTCGTCCCGGTCGTAGGACGCCGACTCCACGTAGAGCCGCAGCCGCAGGTCCCAGGCCGCCGCGCAGCCCAGCTCGACGCGTTGCGCGTTCATCGGGCCGGCATGGATCCAGGGCGGCGCGCGTTCCCCCTCCTCCGGCACGTCGTCGTAGATCCGCTCCGCCACGGCGCCACTCACCGCCGGCACCGCCCGCAGCAGCGCCAGCACCGTGGTCAGGAAGGTCAGCTCGGGCGATGCGGCCATGTCAGAACCCCTCCTCCCCGGCCACGCCCCCGATCACGTCCTCCAGGGCGAGGCCGCGCTTCGCCAGCCCCTCTTCCACCGACGGCCAGAAGTAGGGCTGCGGCTTCGTCCCCGGATGCGTGCGCTGCGCGCGCCGGCCGGCCTCGGCGGCCCGGTAGCGCCGCCCTGTCGCCGGGTTGATGCCGCCGCGGCCGCCGGCGGCCGTGCGGTAGAAGTCCGGATCCGCCACGCGCTGGCCGCGCACACCCGGACGGGTGCCGTTCTCGACCAGGAAGGCGTAGTCCATCTCGCGCGGGTCGTTCGGGTGCACCGCCGAGGCGATCACCCCGAACACCCCGTCGCGGTCCGTGACCGCGATCCCGGAATAGAGCCGGCCGGTGTCGCGGGGTACGCGCCCGCGGGCGCGCTCCACGATGTCCTCGGCCGTGGCCCGGTCGATCGCCTTGGCGCGCAGGGCCATCTTCACGCCCATGCGGGCGATCGCGTCCACGAACGGGTCGACGCCCTTGACCGCCGACCACGCCAGCTTGCCCGCGTTGAGGAGGCCGCCGATCACGTCGAGCCCGCCACCCGGCGCGAGACCCGCACTGAGAGCCAGCCGGTGCGCTCGCCGATCGGCACCGACTCCAGCGCCAAGTCGCGCCCGTCGAGGATGACCCGGTCGGCCACGGTGAGGGCGCGGGTGCGGGGCGTGTCGCGCACCACGATCGTCCCCTCGATCCCGTCGGTGACGCCGCCCGCCTCGGCGAGGCGATGCCCGCTGAGCGGGCGCCACTCCGCCCAGCAGGCGAACAGGTCGCGGAACTCGCGCGCCGTGCCGCCGCCGGGCTTCGGCACCGCGGCGCGGCGGCGGAAGGTGACGCGCTTGTCGGCCCGGCCCGGATCCATCTCAGGCCTCCGACGGGCCGTAGGGCGCGAGCAGGCGTGCCACCGTCGGGTTCTCGACCACGTTGGCGAACTGCTTCGCATCGCGGGTCTCGAACAGGTCGGTGGCCAGCAGCAGGATCGCCGCCTTGATCGCCTCCGGCACCGCCTCGCCGGTCTCGCCGTAGCCGGCCCGGAAGCGGATGCGCCAGGCGGCCGGGTCGGGATCCCCCTCCGGCCAGGTGGCGCCCGGCGCCGGCACCAGGGCGGCGCAGCGCCGGCGCAGCGGGAAGAGCAGCCGCCAGGAGTCCGGCGGCAGCGCCGTGAGGGCGCCGCGCACCAGGATTTCGACCGAGAGCACCGCCTGGACCGGCGCGAGGTCGAGAAGGAAGCCGGTCGCGCCCGGGATGCCGCACGGGCCCGGCGCGTCTCCGGTGGCCTCCCAGACCTGCGTCAGCAGCGCATGGCGCAGCGGGGCGTGGGTGCCGTCGAGCTGCTCCACGGCCGCCGCGAGCGCCGCCGCGATCAGGGCGTCCTGCCTGTCCGCCTCCTCGAGGCGCAGATGCGCCCGGGCGCGTTCCAGGCCCACCACGGCGCCGGCCGGGGCGGTCTCGCGGCGGTAGCGCAGCACGGTCAGGCGGCCGGGGCGTGCGTCGTGGTCAGGGCGGCGTTGGCGGTCGCCAGCGCCTCCACCTGTTCGCGCAGGGCGTCGCAGTCGGCGGTGGCGTCGGCGAGCTGCGCCTCCAGCTCGGCCACGCGGGCGCGCAGGTCCTTGGCCGCCTTCTCGCTCGCTGCCGCCTTGGGCGGCTCCTCGGCGAGGTCGGCCGCGATCCAGGCAGCGGCGGTAGCGTCCGGCACGTCGATCACGTCGCCGGGCAGGTACGAGAAGGCGTCACCGGCCATGGCGGTGAGCAGGCGGACATACATCGGCGCGGTGTCCTCGGGGGCGGGCCTCGGTCTCGGCGGGGCATCGGGCGGCGCGCGGCCGCCCGGCGACGGTCACGGGCGGCTCACTTGTCCGCGTTCTGGTAGTACTTGAGCGCGTCGTTGGAGGCGTCGATCAGGTTGCCGTCGTGGCGCGACCAGGCCAGGAAGCCCACCTGCCCCTTCTCCATGTAGCGGCTGTCCGCGAAGCGGAAGAGCGTCACCGCCATCACGTCGCGGATCAGGTACTTGGCGTGGTCCCCGAACAGGATCGCCTTGGCGCTCGCCGCCATCGCCGGCATGTGCTGGTTGATCGTGTAGCCGTAGTTGAGGATGTCGGCCGGGTCGCCGCCGCTCACCCCCGGGCGCCAGAGCGGCCTTCCCTGCGCGTCCTTGAGCTTCTTGATCACCTTCAGGGTCTGGTCGTGGAACTGCCAGCGGCCGTTGCGGCGGTAGGCCGGGTCGACGGAATGCTCCAGGTCGACCAGGTCGTCGTAGGTGAGCGCGGCGGTCTGGCCCGCGGCCCCGACCTTGCCCTGCGCCGCCGCGACCACGGCGCCGCGGGGCTGGTTCACGCCGGTGCCGACCGTGAAGTGGCGGTTGGTGACCCGGGCGATGCGGGTGGCCAGGGCCACGTTGACGTAGGCCTCGACGTCGATGCGGCTGTCCTGCAGCAGCTCGATCGGCACCACCACGATCTTCGAGGAGTACTTGTAGGCGGCGATGTTGGTGGTGCCGAAGCTGATGTCCTGGGCGCCGGCCTGGGTGCTCTCGCCGACGATCTCGCCCTCCTGGCTGGTCTCGTCGACGGTGGGGTAGTCGATCGGGTTGCCGCCGTCGGTCTGGATCACGGTGGCGAGCTCGCGCATGCCGCCGAAGGCCTGCATGCGCTCGAGCAGCGTCTCGGCGAAGTCGCGGGGCACCAGGTAGCCGCCCTGGGAGCCGGTGCCGACCGACTGGGCGCCATAGATCCGCAGCGCCTCGTCGCGGCGGGCCCGCACGTGGGCGCGCTGCTCGTCGGTGAGCGCCTCGACGCCGCCGCGGGCCCAGGCGTTGAAGATCGCCTTCTCGCGGGCGAGGATCGCGGTGGCCTCGTCGACGGAGCGGCCCTGCCGGTCGGCGACGGGGCCGGCGCGGCGCTCGAGGGAATCCTCGATCTGGAGGACGCGGTCGAAGCGGGCGAGCTGCTCGTCGAGGCGATCGATCTCGGCGTAGATGCCGTCGACCTCGGTGCGGACCTGGTCGGTCCAGTCCTTGCCGGTCTTGGTGTCGAGGATGTTGCGGGCCTCGCGGGCCTTGGCGGCGCGCTGCTCGCGCAGGGATTGGATGGACTGCGTCATGGGGGACTCCAAATGAGAACGGCCGCCCAAGGCGGCCGCTGGGGGTTGATAGGTCTGCCGGAATGCGTTCTACTTGGCGGTGAACTTCGTCGACGAATAAATGTACAGAGATCGCGAATGCTCAAGGATGATCTGCGCCTGAGACTGCATCAGGTCGCACGCGGCGGCGCATGACAGTCAGTTCACCGTCGAAGTGATCGTATGGTGGACTAGCTCCGCCCCGCGCTCTCACGCGCCAAGTGTGTCGCCCGGTCGCGTTTTTGGGAGCCCGGTGCCGGGCCTGTAGCGTGGCATGCTCAGCAAGTCGCGCGAGATCGCCAGAGCCTCCCGGGATCGGCTCAGACAAGCCTGAGTTCGCCAGAGTGAATGCCGGCTGCGATGGAGAGCAGCGTAGCATTCAAGCAGGATCTGAGCAGCCATGTCTACTCTTTCGTGAAAATCATGACTCATGACGATCAGAATGTTTTATGAAAGGATTTGATCCATTCACAAGGACTATTCGAGATCAAATTAATCTGTCCCACCTGGTGCTTTTACTAGATTTCAGGCGCGAGAAGTGCACTCGTGCGCGTGACTGGCGGCAGGCACGTCGAAGGGGCAGACGCGCGCAGCACCCCGGGGTCTTGCCGAAGCCGGGATGGTTGCACCCACCCGTCACGGCGACCTCATGGCGCGTTGTTGCGCGGCAACGACCGGCGCTGCCGTGATGACAAAGTCGAGGCGGAATAGAACCAGCCCGGTGGTGTCCACAACGTCGATGTGCCAGTTCTCGTCCAGCGCCAATCGATCAGCCTCCTCGGCGATGAGTCTGCCCGCAAACGCGATGGCGTGGCTGCGGGCTCGCACGACGTTAGGCAACTCGACGCCCTCGGTATCGGGACGCTTGTAACCATCGTAGACGTGAAAGAAATAGCGAGGCAAATCCCACTCCCGCTCGGTGAAGGCGGGAGCACAGGGCTCGCACTCGAGGGCGCGCCAAGCAAACACCACCGATTGGCGCAAAATGAGCGTTTGCCCGCAAAAACTCATTAACCTACGCTATTTCCATCGTCGAACAAGCGAAACTCCCGTCATAAGATGCAATTTCCAGATGTCATTACCTCGCTCACCGAGTCAGCGGCCGCTCGAGTGGGTTGTATTGCAAGGAGTCGTGTCGGATAGTCGTGAATCATCAATGCGTTCGGCGCTCCGATGGCCAAGTCGCGTGTTCGATCAGTCTCAGGCGGGCCACGTAGCGGGCGTGTTCCGCCGCCAGCGCGTCGAAGGGGGCGGGCTGCGTGAGCGCCTGCGGGGCGTTGCGGAAGCCGGTGAGATCGAAGCCGTTCGCCACCGCCGTCCGCTGCGCCTTGCGGTCGGCGAAGCCCGCCGCCACCGCCTCGTCGGCCGAGAACCACGTCTCGGCCCGCATCCAGGCGGCCACCTCCTCGCCGCTCCGGCCCGTGCGGCGCTGGTAATCGGCCGCGATCGCCGCCCCGACCTTGTCGAGCAGGTCGGCCGAGGCGCGCATCTCCGCGGCCGTGCCCAGCGCCAGCGACCACGGCTCGTGGATCATCACGAAGGCGCCCTCCGCGATCGCGATCTCGTCGGCCGCCAGCATCAGGAACGAGGCCGCGGAGGCGGCCAAGCCGTCGACGTGGGCCACCACCCGGGCCGGGTGCTGCTCCAGCGCCGTCTTCATGGCGCGCGCCGCGAACACGTCCCCGCCCGGTGAGTTGAGGCGCAGGTGAATCGTCGCGGCCTCCACCGCGGCGAGGTCCCGCACGAAGGCCTGCGGGTCGATGCCCGCGTAGGCGCCGATCGCCTCGTAGACGTAGACGGTCGCCGCGTCGGTGGTGTCGGCCGCCCGCACGATGCGGGGGCCCGCCTCACGGGCGCGGTTCATCGCGAGGCGCTGCAGGATCGTGTCCATCGGGTTCCTGTCCGGCTGAGGCCGGCGTGGGTTGCGCCGGCTGCACCCACTTGGTGAGGTCGTCCCCGTCCGGCCGGGCCGGGTCGTTCTGCTTCCGGCGCACCTCGTTCGGCGTCATCCAGCCCGGGCCGGAGGAGCCGCCCAGCGCCAGCCGGTAGGCCTTGAAGCGGCTCTCGATGTCCCCGCGCACCAGCACGTCCCGGTCGAACTCGCCGAGGAAGCGCGGCGGCGCCGGGCCCGGCCGCCCGGGCCGGCCGCGGCCGAACAGCTTGTGGTTCACCTCGTCCTCGATCGCGCAGAGATGCGGGTCGAGCGTGTAGGTGACGAAGCCGATCCCGAGCGCCTCGATGCCCGAGCCCCAGCTCGTCTCGTCCATCCCGAGCAGGAAGCGCGGCACCCCGAAGATCCGCGCGATGTCCTCGATCTGGAACCGGCGCGTGTCGAGCAGCTGCGCGTCGTGGGCCGAGATCGGGATGCGCACGTACTCGCCGCCCTGGTCGAGCACCGCGGGGCCGCTGTGCCGCCCACCCTGCCCGAAGGTGCGCCGCCAGAAGCCCCGCAGCTCCTCCTTGTCCCCGCCGTACTTCTGCGGGTACTTGATGTAGCCCGAGGGCGTGGCGTCGTTGGCGAAGTACTCGCGCGCGAAGCGGTCCGCCTCGATCCCTAAGCCCACCGCCGCGGCCATGGCCTGGATCGGCGTGCGCGCCCGCAGACCGGTCCATTCCGACGAGCCCGGGATGTGGAGCACGTCGTCCTGATCGGCGACGACCGCCGTGCCGTCGTCGAGCTGCAGGCGGTAGCGCAGGCGGCCCGTCCCGTAGAGCTCGATCCCGACCCGCCCGAACGGGATCGGCCACAGGGCGACCGGATCGCCCGAGCCGCGCCGCTCGATCCACGACACCGCGTTCCCCTCCAGCAGCATCTGCGCCAGCGTCGCGCGCAGCCACATCGTGCGGGAGAGGCGCGGGTTGGGGCGCAGCCGCAGCAGATCCGCCGCCGGATGGGCGCCGGTGGCCTCGCGGTCGCCGTTGTCGAGCTCGCGGTAGGTCTTGAGCGGCAGCATCGCGGCCGCGAAGGCGATGATCGACACGCAGCGGTAGACCGCCGCGTGCCGCATCGCCGACTCGGGCGAGACGCTGCCCAGGCCGCCCGGCAGGAGCCGGTCCCAGGCCTCGGCGTCCGAGGACAGGAACGATGAACCGGCCTTCGCGGCGGGCGCGGGCCGGGCCTTGTCGGCCCGGGCCGCGTCGGCCCGGCGGCCCCAGGGCCAGATCCTCACAGCTCCACGAACCCCTTCGCGATCCCGGCCTCGTCGCCGCTCATCAGGCGGGCGAGCGCCATCATGTGCGCCACCGGTCCGTCGATCTTGTTCTCGGGCCGCAGCTTGTTCGGGTAGACGTTGTCCTTTCGGTCGGGCTTGGCGACCACGTTCGACAGCATCCAGGTGAAGACCGGGTCGCCGGAATGCGCGATCGCCCGCGAGCGGATCAGCGCCTCCATCTGCTTCATCGGCTCGCTGAAGTTCAGCACCAGCGGCCGCACCTCGACGCAGGGCACGCCCGCCTCCTGCAGGGCCGTCACCAGCATCGTGGCCTGGTGCGGATCGTAGGCGACCTCCTCGAGCTGGAACGCGCCGACGAGGCCGCCGGCGCGCTCGCCGTCCTCGCCCTCGGGGCCGACGATCGTGTCGAGGATCGCGAAGTGGTCGATCATGTCCCCGTCGGTCTGGGTCAGCCAGGGCGGGTCCGCGTCGCGCCAGCCGCGGTAATGCTCGTTCTCGCCCTCCTCGATCGTCGCCTCGGGCAGCCAGTAGACGCCGAAGCGCGCGTAGAGGTAGCCGGCCGCCCGCAACGCCTCCGCCCGCGCGCCGGTGCAGCGGGCGAGGTCGAACACCAGCTCGCCCGCCGCGATGTCGACCTTCGAGGCGAGGTCGAGGCCGAGCCGGCAGGGCTCGCCGCGGAAATCGTCGAGCGCGAGGTCCGGGACCGCGCTCTCGATCCAGCGCTGCACGTTGAAGAACGCGTCCCGCGCCTGCACCCAGATGTTGAGGTGTTTGGTCTTGAACACCCCCGCCTTGCGGGCGTTGGCCCGGGCCGCCCGCTGGCGCGTGACCAGGTACTCGCCCGACACCGAGACGTCGAAGTTCGGGTTGGCCTTCCGCAGGGCCAGCTCCGAGGTCCAGTCGTCCTCCGGGTCGACCGTGTAGATCAGCGCGAACAGCTCCGGATCCTCGAGCGCGCCCTCCAGCACCTTCTGCGCCTCCTGCTGCAGGGCGAAGCACGGGCCCGCCAGGTTGTCGCCGGCCGTGGTGATGATCACCAGGAGCGGCTGCTCGCGGGCGCCCATGCCGGTCTCCATCGTGTCGACCTGCTCGTCGGTGGGGTGCTCGTGGTACTCGTCGTGGATCGAGGCCGAGGGCGAGGCGCCGTCGCCCGGGGTGCCGATCATCGGCTCGAAGCGCGAGCCGTTGGCGAGGATGTGCAGGTTCTTGGCGCCCACGTGGATGCCGAAGGCCTGCAGCAGCGCCGGCGTCTTCTGCGCCATCAGCTTGGCGGGGCGAAAGACCTCCCAGGCCTGCTTCTCGGAGGTGGCGCCCGAATAGACCTCGGCGCCGTACTCGCCGTCGGCCGCGAACAGGTAGAGGCCGATCCCCGCCGCCCAGGTCGACTTGGCGTTCTTGCGCGGGATCAGCAGGAAGGCCTTGCGGTAGCGGCGCAGCCCGTCGGCCTTGCGCACCCAGCCGAACAGGGCCGCCGTCTTGAACAGCTGCCAGGGCTCGAGGCGGATGCGCTCGGCCTTCCGCGCCCACTTGCCCTTGGTGTGGGGCAGGAGCTGGACGAACTTGCAGACCTTCGCCGCCCGGCGCGCGTCGAAGCGGTACGGGAAGGCCTCCTCGCCCTGCCGGGCGAGGTCGCCGAGGTGGCGCGCGCAGGCCAGCCGGATCCAGCGGCAGGCCGAGATGCGGCCCTCGACCACGTCGCGCGCGTAGGCGTGCGCCGCCTGCACGTGCGGGTCGTCCATGCGGTCAGAGGTCCTTGAACGGGTTCTCCGCGGCCGGGGTGGTGGCCGAGACCTTCGAGCGCGCCGCCGGCGACAGGCCGAACTCCGAGAGCAGCGTCTGGGCGTGCCGCATCGCCTCGTTGCGCATCCCGACCTCGGGCCGGGCCCGGTGTAGGGTGGCGCCGGTATTGGACACCGTCTGGTAGACGCGGCCGAGGTCCTCGATCACCGCGGTGCAGACCTCGATCTCCTCCAGCCTCGAGGCGAGCAGCGCCATCATGGCGACATCGTCGGGCGAGGCGACGCGCATTCGGTCGGTGATCGCCGCGAGATCCCGGAAGATCGCCGCCGCCCGGTCGCTGAGCCAGTCCGGCGGCTGCGGGACGCCCTCCGCGGGCGTGGGCGCATCCGGGTTCATGCGGCAGGGCTGGGCGGTGCCGGCGAGCTGCTTGATCGCGTCCGGCACCCTCTTGCGCCCGGCCATAGAAACCACCTCCAAACCGCACGCGAATTTTCCTGACCAAACCACCGGTCAGGCGGGGGGTGGGCGGGGACTTTCGAGGGGCCCCGGGGGTGCCTCGACTGATGATCCGGCGCGCTCTTCGCGCTGGATCTCGCGGTCGTGGCAGGACTTGCAGACGCTCTCGTGGTTGAGTGGGTCGATGAACAGGGACCACTCCCCGCGATGCGGCCGGCGGTGGTTCACCACCGTCGCCGGCACGATCGCGCCACGGGCCTTGTGGCGCTCGCAGAGCGGCTCGCGGGCGAGTTGGGCCTCACGGGCCGCTGCCCACGCGGCGAGGCCGTACCAAGCCCGCCAGGGGCTCGCACGGCGGCGCTCGGCATCGTGGGCCCGGTTGCGCTCGCGGCGGGCCTCAGCCGACGGTCGCCAGCCCGCTGCGCGGTGCTGCGGGGGTCGACGCGGCATGGGCCTCCAGGCGGGCGCGGGTGGCAGGGTCGCTCCCCTTCATACCGCATTCCCATTTACATAGTCCGGTTTTCGGACTATGTTTCTGCGTCTGCAGCGGCGGGCGCGATGGGCAAGCTCTACCAGTTCGGCAAGGCCTTCATCCGCGTCTACCCGAACGACCACCTGCCGCCCCACTTCCACGTGGTGTCCCCGGATGCCGAGGCGCTGATCGAGATCGCCACGCTGCGCATCCTCGCCGGCAGCCTGCCCGGCCGAGTCGCGCGCGAGGCTCTGACTTGGGCCGCAGAGAACCGCGCCGTGATCGCGGCCGAGTGGAACCGCATCAACCCCCGCTTCCCGATCGCCTGAGGGAGACCCGCATGAGCACCCTGCCCCGCCTCGCCAGCGTGACCGCCCTGACCGGCAGCGCCGTGCGGGTGACCTGGACGGACGGCCGAACCGACGAGGTCGAGCTCGTCGGCTGGATCGCGACGGGCGGCGAGATCCTGCGGCCGCTGCGCGATCCGGAGACGTTCGCCACCGTGCGACTCGGCGAGTACGGCGCCTCGCTCGCCTGGGGCGAGGAGGACGGCGATCTCGCGATCGACGCCTACCACCTGCACCAGATCGCGGCCGAGCAGCGGCCGTTCCGGAGCGAGGACCTCGCCGCCTGGCAGGAGACGGCCGAGGTGTCGAACCAGGAGGCCGCGGACTTTCTCGGCGTCTCGCTCAGCACCTGGAACGCCTACAAGGCGACGGGCAACGTCCCACCGCAGATCCGGATGCTGTGCCGGGCGGCCCTGCGCGACCCGGTGCTGTTCCAGGCTCACCTGCGCCCGCGCAAGGCGGGGCGGCCGCGCCGGGCGCAGGCCTGAACGAGGGCAGCGGATCGCCGTCGCCGCGGGTCAGGAGTTCCCTGCGCTGCCCGTCGAGCCGCAGAACCTCCGCGTCGATCGCCCGACTCCGGACGCCCCAGAACGCGAAGTCGTCGGCGTATTCCAAGGCCGCCCGCTCCTGCCGCAGCACGGCGAGGCGCGCCTCGATCGCGGCGAGTTCGCCGGCGTCAGGCATTGATGCGGGTCCAGCACCGGCCGCAGCGCTCGCACTCGGCCCGCTCGTGCAGCCGGCCGCGCACGGTGCTGAACGAGGTCGTCCGCGCGACGGCGCCCGTGCCGGCGATCGGCCGGCCGCGCGCATCGAGCGCGTCGGCCTGCGCCGGGCAGAGGCAGGGGACGCGCTTGTGATCGAGGATCTCCGCCACGACGGCGCAGCTCTCGCGCACCTCACGCATCGGCGTCACAGGTCATCGCGGTCTCTTGCGTCTGGATATGCGGGGTGGATCGACGATCGCGGCGTGCAGACCATCGGTCTTCACGTAGGTCTCGCCCGATCCATTGATGAAGAGATATTCGACAACGCCCCGATACTTCGGGTTGTTGACGATGTAGCTGATCTGCCCGGTGCGCCAGACGCGCCCGCGCGGGGACGGGACGCGGTCCGCGTTCAGCCCGTCGGCGATCTGCTGCAGGATCCGGCCGGCCTCGCGCTCGGCGAAGATCCGGCGCACCACCTCGGCCTGGTCCGGCACCACGCGCAACCCGCCCTCGCGGTCGATCGCGTAGCCGTAGGGCGGCCGCCCGCAGGCGATCCCGCCCCTCCCCGCCTTGGTGATCCGCCCGCCCGTGGTGCGCTCGGTGATGATGTCCCGCTCGGCCTCGGCCATGGCGGCGAGCACCGCGAACATCATCCGCCCGGCCGGGGTGACGGTGTCGATCGGCTCGGTGACGGAGCGGATCGAGACGCCATGCGTCGCGCCGAGGTCGTTGGCGGTGGTCACCGCGTAGGCGATGTGGCGGGCGAGCCGGTCGAACTTGTGGACCAGCAGCACGGCGATGCCGCCGGCGGCGGCAAGGTCGAGCACCTGGCGAAAGCCGGCGCGGTCGGCGGGGCGAGTCGCGCCCGAGACGCCCGGATCGGCGAGCATCGCCACCAGGTCGTAGCCCTGGCTGAGCGCGAAGGCGCGGACCGAGCGCTCCTGCGCCTCGAGCCCGTAGCCGCTGGAGGCCTGCTCCTCCGTGGACACGCGCAGGTAGCCGATCGCCTGGGTTGCGATGGCGGCCTTGGCCTCGCTGCGGTCCCGGTTGCGGGCCCGCAGGCGGGCGATCCGGCGGGAGCCCGAAACGGCGTTCAAGCTATTGATATTGTTGCGCTTATTGCGCTACGGCCGCCCCGCATCCCGAATATTCGAGGAAATTCGGGAAAGGGCCCGGATCAGCGCCCGGCGCGGCCGGGGTGGCGGGGCACCACCGGGACGATCCGGCCATCGACGGCGACGAGGCCGAGTTGCATCGGCCCGGGCCGCGCGACCGCGACGGCGGCCGCCAGGGCGCCGGAGAACTCCAGCTCGCCGGCGGCGCGCTCGAGGTCGGCGACGAGCTGGTCCTTGTCGGCGACGAAGATCTCGGGGTCGCGGGTGGGGGCGAGGCGGCGGAGCCGGGACGCGAAGGTCCGCAACTGCGTCGCCTGGACGAGCGGGTCGATCACGGCCGGGTCTCGCGTGGGGGCTGAAACGCGAAGCGCCCGCGAGCCGGTGAGGCTGCGGGCGCAACGCGTCTAACATAAGGTTCTTTGCATGTTCACTGACACGGTGTCAAGCGCCATCGGTTCGACGAGCGCCGACATCGGACCTGAGAGGTGAACACGTACGGCGCCTACCGTCAGCGCGCACTTGGGGCATTCGAACTGGATCGCCGCGATGGCTGGTGCCAACTGTCTTTGAGCCAAGGCGCCAGAATATGGCTGCATCTAAGCTCGCCGTTCCCATGAAAGGAAAGCATCGCCATTTCATCGCCGACGCCGCAATTATCGTCCCAATTTTATTGATTTGCCTTGCTGAGCCTGATTATACATCGCAATAAATTCTGTTTTATTACAGTAGTTTCTAAAAAATGACTCTTAGACTCTTGTAAACACCGTATAACGTACGATGGTCACAGCTTGACGGCTTGACAGCATGCAGCTTTCTGTCACAACTATGAATTGCGGCACACGTCCAAACTGGCAGCGTCGATGAAAATTTCTAAATTCCAAATTGATGGATTATTTGGCGACAGGCGAGTAACTCTTCCTGTCAACGATAAAGCACTAATTCTTGTCGGACCGAATGGTCTTGGGAAAAGCTCTGTTGCAAATATTTTTTACTATTCTCTATCTCGCCAATGGAGCCGACTTTTGGATTACAATTTCAAAAGCATTTCGTTCACGGTGGAAAATCAAGATTTTGTTATCAATCGTGAGGATATTCACAGCTTAATTGGCTACAACAAATTGCTTAGAGCTAGCAATAGCCGGCTAGGTGAGCCTACTCGGACCAGTGATGCAATCGATACACTTTTGAGAACGCAAAATTTTGAACGTTTTGTACGTGCTCCATTTTTGAATTCGGCTGAAAGAAAAAAATATTCCGATTTGCTAAGTATACCTCTCGCAGAGATCCCGATGTTTCAGCGACACTTGCTTAGGTTTATGGACTCTGATGTTGGTCTTGGCGCCACACCACGCACAGAAATTGACAAAATACTTTCAGATGCCGTTACATCGCGCGTCTTATATTTGCCCACGTATAGGAGAATCGAAAGAGACATGCGCGAAGTCTTTCCTAGTCTAGAAGAAAGATATAGGCGTATTTCAAATGTGAACGAACCTCTGGAAGGCGGAAGGACTGGAAATTCATACGTCGAACTAGTTAATTTCGGAATGGAAGACGTGAAGCGCAACATCAAAAAAGTCACTGATGGTCTACAGAAATATTCTCTGTCCCAATACAATAATCTTTCAGCGAGTTATCTGAAGAATGTCATTCGCGGCAAGGCCGACAAATACAATATTAGTGACATAAAATCTCTAGACGACGACGCAATCAATGCAATCTTAGAACGAGTCAATGAAGAGGTCTTATCTAGGGATGATAAAAATCTACTCAGGAAACGCATAAAACAAATACAAACCCAGAGAAAACTCGACACCGAACATCAAGACAGATATCTCGCGCATTACTTTTCTTTGCTTGTTGCAACTAATCAGGACATCGAGGAGCACGAGAATAACATAAGATCTTTCATCAGAGTGTGTAATGGATATCTTAGGCCGGCGAAGTTTTTTGACTACGATGAGATTTCATCTTCACTCACTATAAAAGATGACAAAGCAAGTGACTTAGATCTAAGCGTTCTCTCCTCAGGTGAAAAGCAGATTGTCTCCCTTTTTTCACATCTGTTTTTGGAGGAAGAGACGAGCAAGATAATTATCATCGACGAGCCAGAACTATCATTATCCGTTCCCTGGCAGAGACGGTTCCTTCTCGATATAATTCGAAGTAATCGCTGCGACTTTCTGCTGGCTGTTACTCATAGTCCATTTGTCTATGAGAATGCTTTGAAAGCAAATACCGTGGATCTTAGAAGACTCACCGAAAGAGAGTAAGAAAAATATGACCGACGCCGAGGATGATTACAAAGAACTTCTCAGCTCTGCAGCTAGGTCTGAAACAGCGATTATACACGATTTCAGGATATCGTATTTCAGTGACGATAAATCATTGCACGTTTTTTTTGAAGGAGATGAGGACAGAATGTATTTTATGCCTGAAATTCGGAGTCGCTCGACAGAGATAGTCTATTTTTACAACTGCGATGGAAAGCAAAATCTGAAGAACATACGCCTGGATACATATAGAATTGCGGACGAATTAGGGCGTTGCTTGTTCTTTGCGGATCGTGATTATGATGATTTTACGGATACACAGATTTCTGACGACGAACAAACTTATATAACGGATTTTTATTCAATCGAAAATCATTTGGCAACTACAGAGGCCGCAGACATCCTTCTCTCTGATATTGCAGGAATGCCTAGAAGCCAGCCGGACTTCCAAGCAGTCATGCGATCTCTTGTAGAGAGCCGCAGAGCATTTTTTTCCGCCTTACGTCCTATTGTTGCCTGGGTGATATGTGCCCGCATCGACGAGTTAAAAATAAATTTAAACAATGCAGATCTCTCAAAAGTTCTAAATCGTAGTTCAGCTGGCAAGTACATTCGGAAGGGCAACGGTTTTGCTTATTTCAGAAAACAAGTAGGTGCGGAGCATTACCGTCCGAGGAGCGGACTCTACAAAGCAGTGTGGTATGCTATGGATTGCTGCGACGACAAGTTGTGGATGAGGGGAAAATACGAGTTGTGGTTTTTCCGTTTCGAAATGCGAAGCCTGATTACGGGCTTAATGATGAAAAAGACGCCACATGGGCGAAAGATTAAGTTGCCCCAGGCGCTGGCCAACAATTCCATGTTTGAATTGCTAAGCGCCAGAGTTTCAAAGCCACAATCGGTAGTAGAATTTCTGAATAATAGACTTGGAGCGCCCCGATGAAAGATCCGGATTGAGTTTCTTTGCATTGCAGATGAATACTCCCTCCTCGGAATATGCGCAGAATATAGAATTACGTGTAACTTTGTTTATCCTAGCTGCTTCACTGCGAGCGCTGAGGAGGTCTGACGCGTTCGCACTCGTCGGCAGTACCGGCGCGACCCGTCGTGATCCTCCGCCACCCGGAAAGCCCGCGTCGGCGTCGTCGCCCGCCCCTCTGCGTCGTAGAACTCTCCCGGCCGCGCTGGCCCCGGCGCCTCTCCCCGGATCCGCGCCTTCTCCGGCTCAGGCCCAACGGCGGTCTGCTCAGCCAACCAGTCCGCGGCAATCGCCTCGAGCAGGTCGCGGAAGCGCGCCGCCACGAAGGCCACCGCCTGCCGGCCGTCACCCCGGCCGAGCCCGCGCGAGATCTCCGCAAACTCCCGGCCGTTCGCCAGCACCTGGTGCAGGAACCGCGCCCCGTAGCTGCCCACCGCCTGCTGCAGCCGCCCCATCAGCCGCTCCACGAACATTGCGTCATCGATGGCGAGCGCGATCGCCAGCTCGTGCGCGACCGTCTGGTCGACGCGGTCCCTCCCCTCCGGCGAGCCGCCGCCCCGCGGGCCGGCGCGCCGCTCGAAGGCCTCCTGCAGCACGCGGCCGACGAGGTAGGCCTGCTCCGAGATCCGCCCGTGCGCGAATTCCCGCTCCAGCAGGTCGGTGTTGCGGTTGATGGTGACCTGAACCCGCTCCGGCTCGGCGAAGGGGTCGCGGTCCGGGTTGGGCCACGGATCCACGACGGAGCCGACGGCCGTGCGCACCGCCTGCGAGGGGGGAGGCAGATCGCGCTGGCCTGGCACGACCGCCGGGCCGCGGTCGTACCGCGAGCGGGTGCTGAAGAGGGGCGTGCGAAGAGCCTGCCGGTACCGATGCTCCGCCGTCATCGCCTGGTCCCTCCCCGGCCGCGAGGCTCGTCCGCAGCACCATCCAGCGGTCGGGCCCCATCACCGCCAGGGGCAAGCGGCCAAGATGACGCAGGGTCATCTACCCGTGGAACGCTGTGCCGGTGCCGCGACGGTGACACCCAACGCTTCCGCCTCGGCGGACAGCCTGGTGACAATGCTGTTCAACCCGTCTGCCACGCGCCGGCTCCCGGTGCGCTGGCTCCAGCCGGCCCGCTCCCGGCAGAGGCGTGCGAAGGACTCGCCGTGCGCCTCGCACCAAATCCACGCCTTGAGGTACTGCCGGGTGTCGTCGTCGCTCACGTAGCGGTCCGGCCAGCGCGACGCGGGGTGCCGGCTGCGACCGGCGCTGCGCCGGGCGATGTCATTGGCAATGCGTGACTCGGTTCCGATGAGGTGCGCCTTGACCTCTGCGACCGTCATGGGAACGGCGCGTCGGATCGGGGCTGCCTCTGAGATCAGGGTGCCAATATGGTCAAGGAGCATCGCAGGAGCCCGCGTGATCGCCAAACCTTGGCCCGAAGCAGCGACCAGCGCATCAGCCGACGCCTGCTCGATGAGCGGCCTCTTCATATTGCATTGCATGAGGACAGTCACGCCTAGGTTTGCAAAGTAGGCCTGGCATCGGACTGTCGACGCACAAGCTCAGCGAGCGCCGACGAGCGAGTCGAGCGATCCGACGATGGAAAAGTCAATTTTAACTTGTGGTCGATGCGAATTGCACAATTCACTGCCGGACCAAAGAAAGGCGCCCCATCCCCGCGCAGAGGGACACGACCTGCTACTTTCAGTTGTCACTAGGATAGTTAGGGCTCAAATCAATCGTTCACCTTCAGAGGCGGCTTAAGCCATGGGGTATAACAAGTTCAAGCGAGACTACGCCGAAATTGCATTAGGTTATAATACCACGTTAAGGAAACTTCAACATCGATAGCGCTCCTATTATCAGACATCCCGTGACGGAGAGGGAGCTTCAGATGCTGTGGAAGCGGGGGTATAGTGAGGAGCGTGCGACTTTGGACGCATTCAGCGACTCCGTCGCCGTCATCGAGTTCGATCCCACTGGACGGATCCTCACCGCAAACGACAACTTCCTGCACGTGATCGGCTATTCACGCCACGAGATCGTCGGACAGCATCATAAGATGTTTCTCGACGAGGAGACACGCGATCACCCGGAGTATCGGCAGTTCTGGCAGAAGCTTGCCTCGGGCGAGCGTCATCGGGGCGAGTTCGACCGCCGCGCGAGATCCGGTGCGCGCATCTGGCTAGAAGCCGCCTACAGCCCAGTCAGAGGTGCCGACGGCGGGATCAAGAAGATCATCAAATTAGCCTTCGACATCACAGCTCGAAAGAACGACGTCAGCCGCCTGCAGAGCATGGTCGATACCATGCCGGTCGCGGTGATGACGGCTGATCCCAACGATGATTTTCGGATCAAGTATCTCAACCACTCATCCCTTGAAACCCTGCGCTCAATCGAGATGCATCTGCCGATCCGGGCGGACCAGATGCTGGGTTCGTCGATTGACGTGTTCCACAAAACCCCGACGCATCAGCGCCGGATGCTCGCCGATCCGAACAACTTGCCTCACAGAGCCAAGATCAAGGTCGGCCCGGAGACGCTCGATCTGCTCGTAACAGCAATTCGGGGGACCGATGGGACTTATCTCGGTCCAATGCTGACGTGGTCTCTCGCGACCGCGAAAGTGCGCATGGCCGACGAGGTCTCCAGCGTGGTCGATTCAGTGTCGCTTGTCGTCGGCGAAATGCAGTCTTCGGCCGAGGGTCTAACCCGAACCGCGAACGAGACGAGCCAGCGCGCCGCGACTGTCGCGGCAGGCTCCGAGGAGATGGCGGCCTCAATCCGCGAGATCTCGCAGCAGGTGACCCGTGTCTCCGAGCGCACGCAACAGATCGCCGAACGTGCCCAGGAGACCGATGCTACGGTGAAGGACCTGTCGGAGAGGGCGCGCGGAGTCGACTCGGTCGGATCTCTTATCGCCAACATCGCCGGTCAGACGAACCTGCTGGCCTTGAATGCGACGATTGAGGCCGCCCGCGCCGGCCAAGCAGGCCGTGGGTTCGCCGTCGTGGCCGCCGAAGTGAAAGAGTTGGCCAATCAGACGTCCAAAGCCACCGGCGAGATCACGGAGAGGATCGGCGAGATCCAGGGGGCGATCGGTCACGCGGCAACCGCCATGGAGGCGATCAGCGCCGAGGTAGCGGAGTTGTCGAAGCTCACGCTCGCTATGGCGAGCGCGGTTGAGGAGCAGACGGCCTCGACGCAGGAGGTCGCGAGCAACATCGTCGCGGTGTCTGACGTGGCCCGGGAGACTGGTCGCCTCGCCGCCGCCATACGGGACGTCTCGGCGAATTTGGCTGGCCAATCGAGCGGACTTGGCCAGAGCGTCGATCGGTTCCTCAAAGCCGGCTGAGCCAGACCCTAAGTGCAAAAATCCAGTGTCTTGCCAGCCGCTCTCGGAAAACCGAGCGCGGCTGACGAAGTTCGGTGCCGAATTAAAGTCGCTAGATCCGATATGCACGAGTCAGAAAGTGGAAATTTTTTTGTCAGTATACAATCTCGAAATATCCCGAGAATGATGACTTACAAATCGAAAGCGATCACGCACCCGATCAATTTGTACGGTTTATGGTTTATAAAGAGATATAGGCCGCTGTCTAAACGAACAATCGTCTCATGACGCTGCTTCAGCAATCCGGCGCACCGCTGATTGGCACGGCGGCAGGGCGGTAGGCATCTTCCAGCCCCGTCCCCGGCCGAGATCAGTCCATCGCGGCCGCGTCCCGAACTGAGCGAAGTACCGCTCCCACGCCGCCGCCTCGACCGAGTCGGCCGCCACGAACACGGTCCCGCCGATTGGCCACTCCCCCCGCGCCACCATGGCGGCCGCGGCAGCCACCCGCGCCTCCTCCGGCCGCCCGCCAGCCGCGGCCTCCCCAGCCCCACCCGGCCCCGGATGGTTCCGAAACAGCCCATTCCGCAGCCAGTTCTGCAGGTGCTTCGGCTTGATCGTCGGATCCCTCCCACAATGCGCCGCGTAGGCCGCGGCCGCGGCGATCGCCTGCCGCCGCTCCGCCGCGCCGAGCGCCCCGAACACCCCCCGCGCCGCCTGCAGGTTGGCCCAGGCCCGGCCCGATTCCGGGTAGGCCGCGAGCAGCTGCTCGAAGCCCACTGCCGGCGCCGTGGCCCCATTCCCCTCCCCCTCGCAAGCCCCGTGAGCCGGCCCCCCGGTCACGGGGGGTTGGGGGGACTCCCTTCTGACGGTTCCTCTGACGGATTCCTTTAGAGGGGTGACAGCAGTGTCACCCCCGGGGGTGACAACGCTGTCACCCTCCCCCCCGTCAGAATGACACCCCTCAACCGCAGTGTGGGGTGTCAGCCTGTCACCCCTCGCGGGCTCCGCCGCACCCGCACCGCCGGTCCTGTCACCCCTCAGCGGCGGCAGGCCCGGCAGGTGCATCCGGTAGCGGTTCGCCCTCTGCCGGCCGGTCTTCGGGCAGGCGCCCTTGAGGATGGTGATCAGCCCGAGCTGCTCCAGCTCCCGCAGCTTCCGCTGCACCGTGCGCACCGATTGCGAGGTGTCGTCAGCGAGCGCCTCGACCGTCGGCCAAGCGAGCCCGGTGCGGTGGTCGACGTAGTTCGCCAGCACCATCGCCAGGAGCTTGGCGCCGGCGTCGGGGATGTGCTGGCCGACGACGAAGGTGATGGCCTGGACGCTCACGGCGCACGCTCCTCGACCAGGCCGGCCGCGCGCAGCTCGGCGACGAGCGCGGCGAGTTGCGCCGCGTCGAGGCCGAAGCGCTCGCGGGCGCGGTCGATCGGCCCGCGGTGGCGGGCCCGGACGAACCAGGCGTAGAGGCCCAAAGCCGCGGCGGAGATCCCGGGATGCTCGAGGGCGGCGAACTCGATCGGGATGAAGCAGGGAAGGTGCGCGCGGGTGAGGCGCATGGGGATGCTCGCGGACAAAAGGGTGCCGTTGCGCCGCGGAGCCGGTCTAGCTCCGGGCGCGCGAAGGCCCGATGCCGCGCGAGGAGGAGCGCGCGACGGACGGGCGGCGGATGGGGGTGGCGCCGATCCCGGACAAAGCTCCGCCCTGCGCCGAATCGGGTCGGCCGCGGCATTGCTCAGGCCGTGACGACGCGGGGGGCGGCGGGCCTCGGGCGGAGGCGCCGCGCCGGCGCGCGGTCACGGGGATCGGGTCGGCAGAGCTGGCCGCTGCGGGCGGCCCCCGGATGGACGGGCGGGCGAAGCGGCGGGGCATGTCAGGCCGCCTCCGCCGCGCGGCGGAACAGGTCCGCGAAGTCCGGCCGGGCGCGGCGCTGGAAGGCCTCGCCGTAGGGCGGGTAGGAGCAGCGCCGCACCAGCTCGTAGAAGCCCTCCGGCTTCTCGCTATGCGCCCCCACCGGCCAAGCGTGATGAGTCGGCGTCGCGGTCCCAGCCGGCCGGGTGCCGCGGCGGCCGCGGATCCCGAACAGCACGTGCTCGGTAGTGTTGCGGAAGTAGCGCCCGCGCCCGAGCGCCGGCTTGGTCCAGGTGTGGGTGGTCTTGTAGGCGAAGCCCCACCCCGCCAGGAGCGGCAGCGCCAGGCCGAGCGCGTTGTTGGTCACCCAGAGGTAGAGGTGGCACTCCGCCTCGGCCCAGCCCGGCACGGGGAGCGCGGCGATCGCCGGCAGGTCCATGCGCGCATAGGCCGGCCCGCAGGCATCGGAGAGGCCGTCGACGTCCCAGGGCGGGTCGAGCACCAGGGTGCGGAACCGCCCGGGCGCGGGCGCGAGCTGCAGCACCCGTTCCTCGTCGCGCAGCCGCTGCACCTTGAGCCAGGCGCCGTCGACCTTGCCGGTGCGCTCCATCTCGGCAGCGATCGCGCCGTAGCGCGCCGGGTCCGCCTCGGCCGCGGCGAAGACCTCGGCGATCTTCTCGACCGTGCGGCCGGAGACGCCGGCGAGGCGGCCGATCCGGTCCCGCACCCGCCCGGTCCGGCCGCGCGACCCTCGGGCAATTTCCCCAGGGAGGCCGGCGCGCATGCGGGCGAGCGCGGCCTCCCGCTCCTCGGGTTCGAGGGACCGGCGCAGGGTTTCGATCTCGGCCGGGGACAGGCGAGCGGCACGCGAAGGCACGCGGGGAACCCTTAGGACAAGAATCGGAGTCCGAGTCCGGCGGGCGCGGGTGGGACCGCGCCGCGCCGTCATCGCAGGGGCAGTTCGAGTTGGGGCGGCGATTCCGTCCGGCGCCGGACGGGCGTCTCGGGCGCGGGAACGGCCGCAGCATCGCGCCGTGGCAGGTGGTCGGCGCAGAACCAGCGGCCGGACGCGGACCGCAGGGTGGCGAGCTCGCCGCAATAGCAGCGCGCCAGGAGCGGCAGGCGGTCGGGCGAGGGCCGGCAGCCGGTCACGGCGCGCCCCCGAAGGTGATGCCGCAGAACGACCAGCGCGCCGTGTTGGCCGCCATCTCGGCGCGGGTTCGGGCGAGCTCGGCCTCGAGCCGCGCCTGATCGGCCAGGATGCGGGCGCCCTCCAGCCAGCGCGGATTCGCGCCGGGCAGCACGGCGGCGAGCAACTCGGGCCCGTAGACGCAGATCAGGGCCAAGAGCGTGCGGCCCGACGGCAGCGCCTCGCGGGCGAGCAGCTTGGCGACGGTGTCGACCGGCACGCCGGAGAGCGCCGCCACGTGGATGGCGGTCTTGCTCGGGTGGCGCTCGCGCAGGAAGCGGGCGAGACCGGCGGCGTCGACCGGCCCGCGCCAGCGGGTGCCGCCGGTGCCGGGCCGCGCTGTCCTGGCGATCGCGCCGGCTTGTCCGCCCCGCTCGGCCGAGGATGCCGGCGGTTCGGCCGCGGGTGCCTCTTCGGGGAACAGGGCGGTGAGCCCGGAGAGCAGGTCGCCGAGGCCCGCCCATGCCTCGGCGGGCCAGTCCTGGATCCGGGTCAGCGCCTCGGACAGGGCGTCCGCGGCAGCCGACCCGGCCTCGCTGAGCGGGTCGGTGACGGCGGCGGCGCCCTCCTCGCCGCTGCGCAGCAGCGCCGCCGCGTAGAGGGACACGGTGACCTGGAGAGCGGACAAGGATGGCCACGACATCGACCGGCGCCTCGTGTCAGGACGATCGGCGAAGCACGGGGAGCTGGACCGCTTCCCCTGGAAGGTCGGCGAAGTCGTTCGCCGTCACCTCGCCCGCCGTCACGCGGACGATCGCCTGCATCTTGGACTTGCGCGGCGTCCGTTGGCCGTAGCGCCACTTCTCCACGGCCTTGGCAGAGCAGCGCTCACCCTCCGGGAGATGTGCCACCATCGCCTCTGCCAGCTCGCGCGAGCTGCAGCCGTTCGCCCTCATCCAGCTGTCGAGCTTCATGGTGACCTACCCGCACCAAAACTCCCCCGTTATGGGGTGAAATGTCAAGCCTGCCTCCTACGCAATGGGGGAAGACGTGGCGGCGCCTCTGCATCAAGGTCCCGCCGCCATGGCGAATAATTTGAAAGAACTTCGTAGAAAGCGCGGGTGGACGATGGAAGTCGCCGCCGACGCAATGGGTTTATCAACTAAAGGCTACGAAAAAATAGAACGCGGTGAGAGAAGACTGACCGCCGATCGAATCGCCCGTGCTGCCGAAATTTTCCAAGTTTCTGCAATAGAAATCATTGGAGATCGTAACCCAATCAAGATTATTGGCGAAATAAAAAAAGGTGGCATCGTAAAGCGTTTTTCAGGAAGCAGAGAATTATTCGAAGACGCGCCTCGACCGGAAGATGCCAGCCAGGGTACCGTTGCGTTAATCGTGACGGAAGATGGTGCGATGCCGGCTGTAGCTGAGGAAAACTGGCTCGTCTATCATGACGAAGAACATGCCGAAGTCCCCGAAGAATGGATCGGCTCGCTGTGTGTGGTCTCTGGCAGGGACGGCATGATGCGCATCGGGCGCGTTTTTCATGGGGGCCGGCCGGGAACATACGACCTGTTCACGGTCGGGCACGACATCGTGCGCGGCATCGACGTTGAGTGGGCAGCAAAGGTGACGTGGCTGAAACCACGCTGACCCATCGCGCAGTCCAGGGGGGGCAATGTCCATAATGGAGATCGTAGGGGGACATTTCAATACAGGGCGAGCCACTTACGATGGCGTTCAGTTTCTACTACCGAAGAAGCAAGTTTTGTAGCTTACAAGCGTCATCAGCGTTGAAGTGAACTCCAAGTTCATCGAGAAGAGTTTCACAGGCACTCTTTCGGGGATGATCGGCGGCGGCATCCACGCCGCGCCCGCCGCCATGGTCGTCGGGTTGTTCGTCGCACCGCTGGCGATGGTTGGCGCCATAGGGCTCACGGCCGCCGCCGTGGGGGCAGCCGTCGGCGCTCTCGGGGCCGGAACGGAGCGCGTCCTCATTCAGGTGATCTTCGACGACAGCCGCGGCTTCATCGCGGTCTGCGACTCGACGGTGGGGGAGCAGATCGCGGCCGACGCGAAGGTGGCCAGACGGATCGCCGACTCGCAGGCCAAGCAGCGCTTGGCCGAGATCCCCGAGAAGTGGCGCAAGGGCCCGATCGCTATCCAGGCACCTCAGGCCCTTCCCTCCCCCGGGACGCCTCCCGTCATCGCGGCGCCAAGCCAGACCCACCAAGCCGGCGGAGCGCCGGTTCAACTGGAGGCTACTCCCGACGAGTCCGGCATCTTCGGCGTTGCGACCACCGTGATCTCGGCAACGGGCAATCTCGCCGCGGAAGCCGCCCAGGCCGCGAGCACGTCCGTCGAGGAGGCCTACAGCACGGTTGCCGCGAAGGCGGACGATGCGTGGCAGGCCGCCTCGAGCTTCTTCGCTCGGAACTGGGGAAAGAACGAGGAGACGCCCACCCCGGGGCCGACCGACTCCCCCAAATAGGGGTTGACCAATTCCCCCATAACGGGGGATTGTGGCTCACCCACGAGGGTCGAGCCTGATGTCGCTTGCTGCCGAGACCTCCTCAGCTTCCCATCCTGCGCGGCGCCCAGCATGACCGGCGGCACGGGATGGTCGAACGCCTTCCTCGGCGCGTTCCACGACGTCACGCCTGAGGTCGGGGGCGGCGTGCCGCTGCTGCTGCGCGTGCGCTTGCCGCGGTGGGAGCTGGATCGACTCCATCGCGCCTTCGGCGGCCTCGAAGCCAAGCCCGACGACGCGCCCGCCGTCCTGATCATCCGTGCCCGGCGGCCCCGCCACCCGGAGACGGACGAGACCGTCGCCTTCGACGCCGCCCTGCGCCTGCTGGAAGGGCTGGCGGCCGAGGGCTGCGCGCTGCCGGCGGACAGCATCGCGCGCGCCGAGACGGTGGTCCGGCTGATCCGCGTCTTCTCCGACCTCAATAAGGGCGTCGCGGACGGGGCCAACCCGGGAGGGCGCCGGCCGTGACCTACGACCTCGTCAAGGCGAAGTACCCCCGCGCCCCGGCCCAGCTCGGCGCAGGCGTCCGCGAGAGCACGAGCGGCCGGCTCGGCCGCATCGTCCCGCCGATCGCCGGCCTGGGCGAGTGCGTGCGCGTGCGCTTCGAGGGCGAGATCCTGGCCCGCAACGTCCACCCGACGGCCCTCGCCTTCGCGCCGCCCACCGTCGCCGCTCTCCCCTGCCGCTGCACGGACCAGCCCCGATGCCCAAGATCCTGATCGACGCGGACCGCGAGGTCGGCGAGCGAATCCAAATGCTACGCAAGGCGAAGGGCCTCAGCCAGACCGCCCTGGGCAAGGCGATCGGCGTCACCTTCCAGCAGGTGCAGAAGTACGAGAGGGGCCTCAATCGGGTCGGGGCCGGCCGCCTGCAGCGCATCGCCGAGCTCCTCGAGGTGCCGGTCGCGACCCTTTATGGGGCGGATGGTGAGAATGGCGGCGACGGGATCGCGCTGTTTCAGACGCCGCACGCCGGCGAGCTGCTGCGACTCTTCGAGGCGATGCCGGCGCGATGCCGCGGCCCGCTGCTCACGATCGCTCGGGCTCTCTCGAACGCGCGTGAAGCGGGCGAGGCCTCTGCCCGGCCGGAGGGCGACGGGGAGCGCGCCGCATGAGCAGCGCGCGGCCGGTGGACTCCGCGGCGTCCGGCGAGCGCGATCGTCGGCCCGCCAAGCGCCCGCGGGCCCGGGTGCTGCCGCTGCCGATCACCCGGATGCTGACCCGCGCGCAGGCGGCCGCCTACCTGAACCTCGGCCCGACGAGCCCGATCCCGGTGGCGCCCAAGCGCCTCCGGCCCGGCAAGCAGGGCCTGCGCTACGACCTGCGCGACCTCGACGTCTTCCTCGACAACCTGGAGCGTGACGTGGAAGCTGAGAGCGCTGAGTCCCTGCTCGACAGGCTCGACCATGACCAAGGTCCGCGTTCCCGGCGTTAAGATCTACACCTCGAAGGGCATCCTCTACGCCTACGACCGCCTCACCGGCGCGCGGATCACGCCGCCGCACACGATCGGCACCCCGGAATGGTGGCGGGCGCTGGAGACCGCCCGCGCGAAGCACAGGCCCGCGGCGGCGGAGCAGCCGGGCACCTGGGGCGCGATCGTCGTCTCGTACCGGGCGAGCGCCGCCTTCACGCAGAACCTCGCCCCGCGCACGCGCGCCGACTACCTGAAGGTCCTGGACTACCTGAGTCCCCTCCACGACGTGCCGCTTCCCACTTGGACGCGCGGCTTCGTGGCGGGGATCCGCGACAAGGCGCAGGGCCGGAAGGGCCGCCGCTTCGCGAACTACGTGCTGTCCGTGATCTCGGTCGTCTTCGGGCACGCGATCGAGCGCGAGCTCGCCGAGACGAACCCGGTGCGGGACGTGCGGAAGGTGCGTCGGCCGAAGACGCAGCCCCGCGCCAACCGGCCCTGGGCCGCGGAGGAGTGGGACGCGGTGGTCGGGCGGGCCTCGCCCGAGCTGCGCGCGGCCATCATGCTCGGGGGCGTGCTCGGCTACCGCCAGGGCGAGGCGCTCGCGGCGAAGCCGGACTCCTGGAACCGCGCGACCGGCCTGCTGACGCGGATCTCGGCCAAGAGCGGCAAGGTGGTGACGGTGAAGGCGCCCGAGGTCGTGGCGGCCGCGCTCGCGGCGCTGCCGGCGCACCGGGCCACGACGCTGCTGGTGAACAGCCGCGGGCAGCCCTGGAAGGAGGACGGGTTCCGGGGGAGTTTCTTCCGGCTGATCCGGACGCTCGAGGCGGAGGGGAAGGTGGCGGACGGGCTGACCTTCCACGGCCTGCGGCACACGGCGGCGACGCAGATGCGCCGGCTCGGCTTCGACACGCGCACGATCGCCGACATGCTCGGCCAGGAGACGGAGGGGATGGCGGCGCACTACTCGCGCGAGGCGGACCTTGAGCCGAAGCTGCGCGGCGTCGTGGTCAAGCTCGATCAGGAGAACAGGACGCGACGGCGCGCTGTCTAACCGGGCGGACGAACGCGTCTAACCGCTTCCCAGGAAGGGTAAGGTAATCCGTCTAAGTGCTTGATAAGATTGATGGCTGGGGGACGTGGATTCGAACCACGACTAACGGAGTCAGAGTCCGCTGTTCTACCGTTAAACTATCCCCCAACGAAGCGATGTCGGGTCCGTCTGTCGGACGCCAAGCCCGGCCTGCCCTGGGGACGGCCGGGCTTCGCCTCGGGTGCGGTGCAGATAGGACGGTTCCCGGAGCGGGTCAAGGCTTTCCTGCGCTCCGGGAGCAGCCCTCAGCGCAGCGCGCCGCAGAAGCGCTGGATGCGCGTGCAGGCCTCCTCCAGCACCGCGTTGGAGGTGGCGTAGGAGATGCGCAGGTTCGGCCCGAGCCCGAAGGCCGAGCCGTGCACGGCCGCCACACCCTCGCTCTCCAGGAGCGCCGTGACGAAGTCCTCATCCGTCTCGATCACCGTGCCCTCCGGCGTCCGGCGGCCGATCAGCTCGGCGCAGGACGGGTAGACGTAGAAGGCTCCCTCCGGCGTCGGGCAGCGCAGACCCTTCGTCTGGTTGAGCATCGAGACGACGAGATCCCGCCTGGTCTGGAACGCGGCGCGGAACTGCGCGAGGTGGTCCTGCGGCCCGTCGAGGGCCGCCACCGCCGCCCATTGCGCGATCGAGGTCGCGCCCGACGTCTGCTGGCCCTGCACGAAGTCCATCGCCTTGATGAGCGCCTCCGGGCCGGCCGCGTAGCCGATGCGCCAGCCCGTCATCGCGTAGGACTTGGAGACGCCGTTCATGGTCAGCGTGCGCTCGTAGAGCGCCGGCTCGACCTGGGCGGGGGTCACGAAGGTGAAGTCGCCGTAGACGAGGTGCTCGTACATGTCGTCCGTGAGCACCCAGACATGCGGATGGCGCAGCAGCACGTCGGTGAGCGCCTTCATCTCCGCGTGGCTGTAGGCCGCGCCGGACGGGTTCGAGGGCGAATTCAGGATCAGCCACTTGGTCCGCGGCGTGATCGCCCGCTCCAACTCGGCCGGCTGGAGCTTGAAGTCGGTCTCCATCGTGGTCTCGGCGAAGACCGGCGTGCCGCCGCACAACCCCACCATCTCCGGGTAGGAGACCCAGTAGGGGCGCGGGATCACCACCTCGTCGCCGGGATTGAGCGTCGCCAGGAGCGCGTTGTAGATGACGTGCTTGCCGCCGGTCCCGACGATCGTCTGCGACGGCTTGTAGTCGAGGCCGTTCTCACGCTTGAACTTGCGGGCGATCGCCTCGCGCAGGGGCGCGATGCCGGAGACCGGCGGGTACTTGGTCTCGCCGCGGCGGATCGCCTCGATCGCCGCCTGCTTGATGTGCTCGGGCGTATCGAAATCCGGCTCGCCGACGGAGAGGCTGATGACGTCCCGGCCCTTGGCCTTCAGGTCGCGCGCCTTCTGGGTCATCACGATCGTCGCGGACGGCTTCACGCGCGAGAGGGCGTCGGCCAAAAAGCCCATGTGTCAACTCCATCGTCCTGTCACGGGGCGGGGCGCCGCGCGGATGCTCCCCGGCCGGGGGCGCCGGCCCGTCGAGGGGCGGGACCCTAGTCGCGCCTCCGTCCCGGAGCAAGGCGGCGGACCCTTCGCCGGCTCCGCCGCCGCAGCCTGCCCCAAGGACAGCCAAGTCGGGCTCGGCCCGGCGCGGATGAAGGCGCCGCCATTTGGTCGGAATGTGCGGTCACTGACATCGCGCGGCCCGGCAGCGATGGTAAGGGTAGCCGTGTTGATCGGGCCTTCATCATTCGGTCGGACAGTGCCGCCGCGCGCGGACCGACTTCGAAGCGGCGGGGCGCAGAGCGGGGGGTTGGGGTGATGGACGGACAGGTCGCGGCAGCTGCCGCGCAGGCGGCCGGGGAGCCGCCGCAGGCCGGTTCCGGAGGGGTGCCGCCGACCGGGGCCGCGGATTCCGGGCTCGCGGCCCTGGCGCTCGTCGCCTCGTTCCACCAGGTCGCCTGCGAGCCGG
The DNA here is from genome assembly GCF_054052225.1 of Methylobacterium sp. JK268. Classification (NCBI taxonomy): domain Bacteria; kingdom Pseudomonadati; phylum Pseudomonadota; class Alphaproteobacteria; order Hyphomicrobiales; family Methylobacteriaceae; genus Methylobacterium; species Methylobacterium sp. JK268. The sequence goes on from NZ_JBSVZN010000030.1 coordinate 39,255, forward strand.
CGCAGGTGCGCCACGAACTCGGTCTGGGCGTGCAGCCGGCCACCGCCGTGGACGTGGTGCGCGGCGCCCGGCAGCTCAAGCTCAAGGCGCGCCTGCTGACGAAGCAGAAGGCCGAGCGGCTCGAATCGATCCCGCTGCCGGCCATCCTCGAACTCGACGACGGCCGCTTCGTCCTGCTCGGCCGCCGGCTCGACGACGGCAAGTACCGCATCATCGACGCCGCCGCGCGCACCGCCCAGCACGTGCCGGCCGCCGACGTGGTCGCGCGCTGGACCGGCGCCATCATCCTGGTCGCCCGGCGCGCCAGCCTGCAGAAGGTCATCCAGGATTTCGGGCTGACCTGGTTCGTGCCGTCGATCTGGCGCTACCGGCAGCCCCTGATCACGGTGCTGGTCGCCTCGTTCTTCATCCAGGTCTGCGCGCTGATCACGCCGATCTTCTTCCAGATCACGATCGACAAGGTGCTCACCCATCGCGGCTACTCGACCCTGACCCTGGTCGCGGTCGGCCTCGTGGTGCTCGGCCTGTTCCACGTCATCCTGCAGTACCTGCGCGGCTACATCCTCACCCACACCACCAGCCGCATCGACGTGGAGCTCGGCGCCCGCCTGTTCGAGCACCTGATGCGGCTGCCGCTCGGTTATTTCGAGACAAGGCCCGCCGGCCAGACCGTGGCCCGCGTCCGCGAACTGGAGACGATCCGCAGCTTCCTCACCGGGCAGGCGCTGACCTCGGCCATCGACATCCCGTTCACGCTGCTCTTCGTCGCGATCCTCTACGTCTACTCGCCGCTGCTGGCGCTGATCGTCACGCTGTCGATCCCCTGCTACGTGCTAGTGGCGGTGCTGCTGCGGCCGGTGCTGCGCGAGCAGACCATCGAGCGCTTCAACCGCTCGGCGATGTCGAGCCAGTTCCTGATCGAGTCGGTGGTGGGCATCCACACCGTCAAGGCGCTGGCCGTGGAGCCGACCCTGCGCACGCAGTGGGAGGAGCGGCTCGCCGCCTACGTCAAGACCTCCTTCGTGGCCGGCCTCATCGCCAGCATCGGCCAGAACGCGATCCAGTACATCAACAAGGTGACGACCGCGCTGGTGCTGTTCTTCGGTGCCTACGCGGTCATGAACGGCGAGCTCACGGTCGGCTCGCTCATCGCCTTCAACATGATCATGGGGCAGGTCACCGCGCCGATCCTGCGGCTGTCGCAGCTCTGGCAGGACTTCCAACAGGTCAAGGTGTCGATCGACCGGCTCGGCGACGTGCTGAACTGTCCGCCTGAGACGCGCGCGATGGGCCAGGCCCACCTGCCCCCGGCCAAGGGGCAGATCACCGTGCGCAACGTCACCTTCCGCTACCAGCCCGGCCTGCCCGAGGTGCTGCGGGACGTCGCCCTCGACATCCCGGCCGGGCAGGTGCTCGGCATCGTCGGCCCCTCGGGGTCGGGCAAGTCGACCTTCACCAAGCTCCTGCAGCGGCTCTACGTGCCGGAGAAGGGGCAGGTGCTGATCGACGGCGTCGACATCGCCCAGGTCGATCCCTCCTGGCTGCGGCGGCAGATCGGCGTCGTGCTGCAGGAGAACCTCCTCTTCAACAAGACGGTGTTCGAGAACATCGCGCTCGCCAATCCGGGCCTGTCCCGGGCGCAGGTGATCCAGGTGGCGCGGCTCGCCGGCGCCGACGAGTTCATCAACCGGCTGCCGCTCGGCTACGACACGCCGATCGAGGAGCGCGGCGCCAACTTGTCGGGCGGCCAGCGCCAGCGCCTCGCCATCGCGCGGGCGCTCGCCACCAACCCGCGCATCCTGATCCTCGACGAGGCGACCTCCGCCCTCGACTACGAGAGCGAGCGCATCATCCAGGAGAACATGCGCCACATCGTGCGCGGCCGCACCGTCGTGATCATCGCCCATCGCCTCGCGGCCGTGCGGATCTGCGACCGGATCATCGCCCTCCAGGACGGCCGCGTCGTCGAGGACGGGACCCACCGCGACCTCGTGGAGCGGCCGGCCTCCCTGTATGGTCGCCTGTGGCGCATGCAGTCCGACCACGGATCCTCCGAACAGGGAGCCGCCGCATGAGCGCGAACCCGGAACCCCGCCCCGAGGCCGCGCCGGTCCCGGCGGGCCGCGGGCAATTGCCCGCCGCCTCGACCGCCCGGAGCCTGTCGCCCCGGCGCCTGACCGACCGCGTGCGCGCCATGGCGGTCAGCCGCGAGAACCAGGAATTCCTCCCCGCCCACCTGGAGATCCTGGACACGCCGCCCTCGCCGAAGGCGGTGGTGTTCACCTGGACGATCTGCCTGATGTTCGCGGCGGCGCTGACCTGGAGCTTCCTCGCCAAGCTCGACATCCACGCGGTCGCGAGCGGGCGCATTCAGCCGAGCGGCCGCTCGAAGGTCGTGCAGCCCTTCGACACCGGGAAGGTGCAGGCGGTCCACGTGGAGAACGGCGCCCGGGTGAAGGCGGGCGACGTCCTGATCGAGATCGACCCGACCGAGACCGAGGCCGACCTCGCCGCGCGGCGCGGCGACCTCGCGGCGCTGGAGGCGCAGGTTCTGCGGCGGCGCGCCACGGTGGCGGCCGTCGAGGCCAACCAGACCACCGCCGACGTGACGTTCCCCGACTGGATCCCGCCGGCCATCCAGGCCCGCGAGCGCGCCGCGATGCTGGCCGAGATGGGCCAGTTCGTGACCTCCCGCGACGCCCTCGTGGCGCAGATCGCCGAGAAGGACGCGACCCAGAAGCGCTTCGCGGCCAGCATCGCGGCCCGCGAGCGCCTGCAGGCGGTGCTCAAGGAGCGGGCGGACATGCGCGAGATCCTGGTCGCCAAGGCGGCCGGCACCCGCGCGGCGGTGATCGACGCGGTGCAGCAGGTCGAGCAGGTGGCGGCCGACCTCGCCTACGACCGCGGCCAGCTCGTCGAGGCGCAGGCGGCGGCCCTCTCGCTGCAGCGGCGGGTCGAGCAGCTCGCGGGCGAGACCATCGCCAAGCAGCACCAGTCGCTCACCGAGGCGGCGCAGAAGCGCGACGCCACCCAGCAGGAGGTGGTCAAGGCGACCCTCAAGCGGGACCGCACCCGGCTCACCGCGCCGATCGACGGGACCGTGCAGCAGCTCGCCGTGACGACCCTCGGCCAGGTGGTGACGGCGGCCCAGCCGCTCCTGGTGGTGGTGCCCAGCGAGGGCCCGATCGAGGTCGAGGCCCTGGTCCAGAACAAGGACATCGGTTTCGTCATCCCGGACCAGGAGGCGGTGGTGAAAATCGACGCCTTCCCGTTCACCCGCTACGGCACGATCGCCGGCAAGGTGCTGCGGGTCTCCCGCGACGCCGTCGACGACAAGGACGCGAGCGGGTCCACGGACGCGGTGTCGATGAGCCGCGGCCAAGCGCTGGCGCCGGTGAGCGGCACGCCGCGCACGCAGAACCTCGTCTTCCCGGTGACGATCGAGCTCGAGCGCGCGACGATCGAGGCGGACGGCAAGACCGTCCCCCTCACCCCGGGCATGACCGCCACGGTGGAGATCCGCACCGGCTCGCGGCGGGTGATCGACTACCTGCTGTCGCCCGTGCGGGAGACGACGTCGAGCGCCGGCCACGAGCGCTGAGGGGCCGCGCATCGCGATGCGCGTCCTCTTCGTCCACCAGAACTTCCCCGGCCAGTACCGCCACGTCGCCCCGGCGCTGGCGGCCCGGCCGGGGCACAGGGTGGTCGCCCTCGGGATCGGCGCCGCGCCGCCCCTCCCGGGGGTGCGGCACCTGCGCTACGCGGTCGAGGGCCGTCCGGCTCCCGGCCTCCACCCCCTGGCGCGGGATTTCGAGACCAAGGTGCTGCGCGGCGAGGCCGCGGCGCGGGCGGCCCTGCGCCTGAAGGCCGAGGGCTTCGCCCCGGACGTGATCTGCGGCCATCCCGGCTGGGGCGAGACCCTGTTCCTGAAGGACGTCTGGCCGAAGGCCAAGCTCCTCAGCTTCGTCGAGTTCGCCTACGCGGCGCGGGGCGCCGATGTCGGCTTCGATCCGGAATTCCCGAGCCGGGGCGGAGACGAGGCCGCGTTCGGGGTGCGGGTGCGCAACGCCGCCGCGTTCCTCGCCTTCGAGGCCTCGGACTGGATGGTCTCGCCGACGCGCTGGCAGGCGAGCCGGGTCCCGGCCGCCTTCGGCGACCGGCTCAGCGTCATCCACGACGGGATCGACACGCATCGCGTCCGCCCGGATCCCGGGGCGCGGATCACCCTCGGCGGGAGCCTGACCTGCGCGCCGGGCGACGAGGTGGTGACCTTCGTCAACCGCAACCTCGAACCCTATCGCGGCTACCACAGCTTCCTGCGCGCCCTGCCGACGATCCTGCGCCGCCGGCCGCGGGCCCGGGCGGTGCTGGTGGGCGGCAGCGGTGTCAGCTACGGCGCCCGCCCGCCCGAGGGGCGGACCTGGAAGGACATCTTCCTCGACGAGGTCAGGGCGGATCTCGACCTGTCGCGGGTGCATTTCGTCGGGCAGATCCCCTACGGGACCTACCTGAACCTGCTCCAGGTCTCGGCGGCGCACGTCTACCTGACCTACCCGTTCGTCCTGTCCTGGTCGATGCTGGAGGCGATGGCGGCGGGATGCCTGGTGATCGGCTCGCGCACGCCGCCCGTCGAGGAGGTGATCCGGGACGGGGAGAACGGCGTGCTCGTCGACTTCTTCTCGCCGGAGGCGATCGCCGAGGCGGTGGTGCGGGGGCTGGCGGAGCCCGCGGCGTTCCAGGCGATGCGGGCGGCGGCCCGGCGCAGCGCCGAGGCCTACGACCTCGCCCGGATCTGCCTGCCGCGGCACCTGCGGCTGATCGACGACGTGGCGGCCGGGCGGGAGCCGGGGGACCGCTACGCCCCGGCGGCGGGCGCGCACTGATCCGCCCGCTCGCGCCGTCCCGGCGCCGCCGCCGGGGTCACGCCCGGTCGGCGAGGGCACCGGCCTCGACCGGAGCGGGCGCATCTGCGCTCCCCTCCCCGGCCGGCGGCACCAGGAGCGTGAGGGCGCCCCCGAGGATTGCGAGGCCGGCCAGGACGTAGAGGATCGTGTCGAGCGCGAAGCCGCCGCCCGCCAGGTAGCCGCCGAGGAGCGGGCCGCCGATGCCGCCGAGGCGGCCGAACCCGGCGCACCACGCGACGCCCGCGCCGCGGACGTTGGTCCGGTAGTGGTTGGCGACGAGGCCGTAGACCAGCGTCTGGGTGCCGCTCGTCCCCAAGCCGACGACGGCGACGGTCGCCAGCAGCAGGCCGAGCGGGAAACCCGTGGTCAGCAGCACGATGGCGAGCGCCCCGAGGCCGAAGCAGGCGGCGACCACCCGCTTGGCGCCGAGCCGGTCGGCGACGCCGGAGACCAGCACGGCACCGAGCACGGCGCCCCCGTTGAGCACCATCAGGAAGGACAGCGAGCCGCGCGCGTCGAAGCCGGCCCGAAGCATCAGCTCGGGCAGCCAGGTGTTGAGCGCGTAGACCAGCGTCAGGCCCGTGGCGCTCATCAGCCCGAGCAGCAGGGTCGCGATCGGGTAGGATGTGAACAGGCCCGCCCAGCCGGCCTTCCCGACGGCAAGGTCCCGCGCCGCCTCGACCGGCCGCGCGCCGTCCCTCGGCAGGGCGATGCCGGTCGCCTCCGCGACGGCCCGCGCCTCCGCCAGGCGCCCCCGGGCGGCGAGCCAGGCCGGCGATTCCGGCATCCGGAAGGAGGCGAGCGGCAGCAGCGTGACGAGCGGCAGGCCGCCGATCACGAATAGGCCGCGCCAGCCGATCGCGCCGAGGAGGAGGATCGCCAGGGCCGCGGCCACCAGGCTCCCGAGCGGGACCCCCGAGTAGACGATGGCGTTGCACAGGTTCTTCCGGCCCGCGGGCGCGAACTCGGCGACCAGCGCGGCCGTGGTCGCCACCAGGGCGCCGACGCCGAGCCCGGTCACGAAGCGCAGGGCGCCGAAGGCCGCGACCGTTCCGGCGAGCGCCGTGAGCCCCATGCCGACCGAGAACCACGCGTAGGCGACCAGCATCACCCGGCGGCGGCCGACGAGGTCGGCGATCGAGCCGGCGAGCAGCGCGCCGACCAGGACCCCGGCGAGCGCGCAGCTTCCCAGCTGACCGGCGGTCGCGGGCGTCACCACGCCGAGCTGCCCCGGGTCGCGCAGGAAGGTCGACACGCAGGCGCCGTAGACGACGAGGTCGTAGCCGTCGAAGACCAGCCCGACGAGGGCGAGGCTCATGACCCAGACGACGGTCCGGATCTGCCTGGCCTCCCGGTCGGACGCCGATGGGCCGGGGGCGGGCGCGGGACGTGTCATGGGGCGTGTCCTCACTCGTTCGTTGGGGTTCGGCCGGTCGCGCGGGCGCCGGCCGGAGGCGCGGCCTCAGCGCGGGGCGCGCATGAACCGCCCGAAGAAGGCGGCGAGGTCCTCGTGCGCGTCGAGCGGGAGCACGTGGGCCACGTACTGGTCGGGCCGCACGATCACGACCGCCCCGCCCTCGCGGTCGATGCCGCGCGCATCGAAGATGTCCGGGCCGCCCCGGAGGTCCGGCGCGAAGGCCTTCTCGTAGTCGATCAGGCCGAACCGCCCCTTGCGCGGAAACAGCAGCGCCGGCAGCGCGTCGAGCCTCAGGTCGCGGTGCCCCTGCTGGAAGATCGCCCGGACGTCGATCACGCTGTCGATGTCGGCCCCGGCCGGGGTGAAGCGGCGCAGGGGCGAGGCCTCGTGCTCCGCCAGGAAGTCCGCGAGGGCGGCGAGCCACCTCCCGCTCGGGTCGGCGAAGGCGTAGAGGCGCCAGGCCCCGTCGGCCCGGGCGGCGTGGCCGAGCTGCACCGGCTTGGCGTCCGCGACCCGCACCACGGGGGCCGAGTGGAACCGCATGCCGATCGGAAAGCCGCGGGCGAGGGCCTGGTGGGTCGCCTCGGCGGTCAGGACCGTGGCGGGCGGGTAGTGCGTCGCCACGCCCGCGGTGTAGCGCCCGGACCGGACGAAGGCGGCCTGGAGCTCCGCCGGATCGAGCCCGCCGAGGTCCGGACGCGCCGGGTCCCGCGGCGGCGAGGCCATGATCCGCGACCACTCCTTGTCGAAGTCGATCAGGGCCCGCGCGACCGCGTGCCGCTCGACCGAGTAGGTGCGCAGCAGGTCGGGCCCGGACCGCCCCTCCAGGACGGCGGCGAGCTTCCAGCCGAGGTTGAACGCGTCCTGCATGGACACGTTCATGCCCTGCCCGGCCTTGGCGCTGTGCGTGTGGCAGGCGTCGCCCGCGATGAAGACCCGCGGGTCGCGGCGCCCGGCCTCCTCGGGCGGTACGTCGTCGAAGCGGTCGGTGACGCGCTGCCCGACCTGGTAGACGGCGAACCACGCGACGTCCCGCACGTCGAGCGTGTAGGGGTGCAGCACGCGCCGCGCGGTCGCGATCACCGAGTCCTGCGTGTGCCGCCGGAACCCGTCGCGGTCGTTCGGGTCGATCTCGCCGAGATCGACGTAGAGGCGGACGAGGTAGCCGCCCTCCCGCGGGATGAGCAGGATGTTGCCCGCCTCGGCCGACTGGATCGCGGTCTTGAGGCGGATGTCCGGAAAGTCGGTGACGGCGAGCATGTCGACCACGCCCCAGGCGTGGTTGGCGAAGTCGCCGCGCAGTTCGGCCCCGATCGCGGCGCGCACGCCGCTGCGGGCCCCGTCGCAGCCGACGACGTAGCGGGCGCGGATCACCCGCTCGGCCCCGGTGGCGACCTCGCGCAGGGTGACGGTGACCGGGTGGTCGCCCTCGGGCGCGACGGTCAGGCCGACGAACGCGATGCCGTAATCCGGCGTCAGCCGCGTCGGCGACCTCGCCATGTAATCCGCCAGGTGCTGCATCAGGCGGGCCTGGTTGACGATGAGGTGCGGGAATTCCGAGAGGCCGTCCTCGGTGTCCTGGACGCGGCCGGTCCGCACGATCCGCGACCTGTCCTCCGGCGACGGGCGCCAGAACACGGTCTCGTTGACCCAGTAGGCCTCCCGGACGAGGCGCTCGCCGAGGCCGAAGGCCTCGAACATCTCGACCGTGCGGCAGGCCACGCCGTCGGCCTGCCCGATCCGCAGCGGGCCCTCGCGGCGGTCGACGATCCGCGTGGTGAGGCCCGGGCGGGTCGAGAGCTGGGCGGCCAGCACCATCCCGGCCGGACCCGCACCGACGATCAGGACGTCGACGGTCTCGGGCAGACCCGCCGGCCGCTCCTCGGCACCGGGCGCGGCGGGCAGGATCTCGGGATCGCCCGGCACGTATCCGTCCAGGTAGTACTGCATGATGTTCCTCCCGCATTCGTCGCTGAACGACGCGAATTCTTGAATTCCGCGGATCACATCTCTCATCGCGGCCGGCCGGCGAAGTGGCGCGGCGGCCCGGGCGATGCGGGACCTGCGGAGGGTTCGGGCGGCGTTCCCGCTCCAATAAAGAACGTACACTGATGATAAGTGTACTGTCAATCAGCGGCGCCGACCGCCCCGCCGGGCCGTCCCCGGGAGTGCGTACCCGCGGCGACGGGTCAGGGCGGCGCGCGCGACCCGGGTGACCGCCACCGATCGAACGTGCGATATGACCCGCCGCGCGCGACCGGCTGCCGGCCGTCCCGTCGCGGCCGGAGACGCACGACAGCCCCCCATGAGCGCCATCTACGCCATGCCCGGCCACTTGGTCCGCCGCCTCCACCAGATCTCGACGGCGATCTTCGCCGAGGAATGCGCCGCCGCGGGCCTGACCTCGGTGCAGTACGCCGCGCTGACGGCGATCCGCGAGAATCCCGAGGTCGACGCCACGCGGCTGTCCACGCTGATCGCGTTCGACCGCTCGACGCTCGGCGACGTGCTGGAGCGCATGGAGGCGAAGGGCTGGATCCTCCGCAGCCCGAGCCCGACCGACAAGCGGGTCAAGCTCGTGCGCCTCTCGCCGGCCGGCGCCCGGGTGCTCGGGGAGGTGGAGCCGGCGGTGCGCCGGGTTCAGGAGCGGCTGCTGGAGCCGCTCGCGCCGGAGGACCGGGACCGGATGATGCGGATGCTCACCCGGCTGGTCGACCTGCACGGATCGGAGCCGGCGGACCCGCCGCGATGACGCACCGCGCGGGCGAGGCTCCCTCGTCCCGCGCCCGTCAGGGCTGGGGCCGCCACAGGCTCCGCTCGATCCGGCTCGACAGGCCGACGGCCACGCCGACGACGCCCACCAGGGCCAGGATGTCGGACAGGGTGACCCGGAAGGCGCCGCGAAAGCCCGGCGTGACGAGCCAGAAGATCTCGGCCCCGTGGACGGCAAGGACCAGCACCGCCACGCCGACCAGCGCGGCGGGGCGCCCGACCACGCGGCGGGGCAGCAGCACGAGGAGCGCCAGGAGCACGGTGGCGAGCGCCGCGACGGCGCCGACCCGCGCCAGGGCGCCGCCCCGGTCGATGTACCACCGCGCCTCCTCGGGCAGGTTCCCGGACCAGACCACGAGGTACTGCACCACGTGGACGAAGCCCCAGCAGGCCAGCAGCACCAGCATCGGGTCGGCGAAGGCCGCCGCCATGCGGTTGTCGCGCAGCGGCCGCCCGGAACTCGCCCGGGCGGCGACGAGGGCCGCCGCCGAGAGGGCGAGCCCGGCCTGGATCGTCATCACCAGGAGTCCGAAGGCCGTCGAGGCGAGGCCCGGATCGACGGATTGCACCCAGTCCTCCGCCGCCAGGGTGCCGAGCACCGCGTGCAGCACCATCCCGAGGGCGGCCCGCCGCCGCCGCGCGGCCGCCTGTTCGAGGCCGAGGTCGATCGGCGCGCGCCGGAAGGTCTCGGCGAGCCAGAGCCAGACCGCGAGGTAGAGCAGGCTGCGCAGGGTGAAGAAGGCCGGGGTGAACCAGATCGCGGCGAGCGCCGTGCGGGGCGCCGGCCCCCTCCCGCCGCCGTAGAGGCCGCCGAGATTGAGCAGGATCGGCACCAGGAGGATCGCGGCGACGGGCAGGAGGCCGAGGAGGCGGCGCAGCGAGGCCGCCATGGGCTCGGCGGCGAAGCCGGCGAGTTCGAGGCCCATCAGGAGGGGCAGCGCCCCGGCCGGCAGCGAGACCAGGACCAGCCACGCGGCGAGGTAGGAGGGCATCACGGCGGTGCCCGCCGCCCCGGCGAGGGCGCAGGCCCCGAGCGCGGCGGCCCCGACCGCCAGCGAGATCGGCCGGCGGTTCACCGCCCCGCCTCCGCGCGCCGGCCCGGCCCGCCGCGGCCGCCCGTCGGAACACCACCTCGCACCGCACCCTCACGCAGCGGCTGGGACTTGACCCTCTGCCTATGGCACAAAGGGGTCGCCGACACAGCCGCGCGCGGCTGCGGCGCGCGGTCCCGGTGCCGGTGGCCGGGCCGGCCGGGTCCCGTGGTCCGGCGGTGGCACGGGCGTTGCTGCCGGGCGGGCGCCCGAGGAGAGTTTCCATGCCCCGCCGCGCCGACGTCCTGCGCCTGCCGATGAGCGCCCCCGACGACGTCTCGCCCCTGGCCGCGGCATTCGGCACCGGGCGCCTGAACCCGCACGAGGTGGTGGCGGTCTTCGGCAAGACGGAGGGCAACGGCTGCGTCAACGACTTCACGCGGCCCCTGGCGGTCCGGGCCCTGCGAGGGCTGTTCGCGCCGCTCGTCGGCGAGGCGGGCCTCCGGCGGATCGCCATGGTGATGTCGGGCGGCACCGAGGGCGGCCTCTCGCCGCACTGGCTCGTGGTCACGGTGGGCGAGGCCGCCGGGCCCGGACCGGCGCTCGCGGTCGGGCAGGCGCGCACGCCCGCGCTTCCCCCGGAGGATCTGGGCCGGCGCGCTCAGGCCGCGATGGTGGCCGAGGGCGTGCGCGCCGCCCTGCGCGAGGCGGGCCTGAGGCCGGACGAGGTCCATTACGTCCAGGTGAAGTGCCCGCTCCTGACCTTCGAGCGGATCGGCGCGGCGCTCGACCGCGGCGCGGTTCCGGCCACGCGGGACACGCTCCGGTCCATGGGCCTGTCGCGGGCCGCCGCGGCGCTCGGCGCCGCCCTCGCCCTCGGCGAGGTGCCGGAGGCGGCGATCGCCGCGAACGTCGCCGAGACGGACCCGGTCGTCCACGCCCGCCGCTGCGGCGCCTCGGCGGGGGTCGAACTCCTCGACCACGAGATCGTGGTGATGGGCATGTCGCCGGACTGGACCGGCGCCCTCGCCATCGACCACGCGGTGATGAGGGACGCCATCGACGTCGCCCCGGTCGCCGCCTGCCTGCGCCGGCTCGGGCTCACCGGACCGGACGGGTTCGTGGACGAGGCGGGCCGGTCGCGCCTCGTGGCCGTGCTCGCCAAGGCGGAGGCGTCGCAGGACGGCACCATCCGGGGGCGCCGCCACACGATGCTGACCGATTCCGACATCGGCGCCACCCGGCACGCCCGCGCCTTCGTGGCCGGGGCCCTGGCCGGTCTCGTCGGGTTCACCGACCTGTTCGTGTCCGGCGGGGCGGAGTTCCAGGGGCCGGACGGCGGCGGCCCCGTGGCGGTGATCGCGCGGCGCTGAGACGACGGACCCTCAGCGGGCCGGCTTGGGCGCCGTCGACCCGGTCGCCTCCGTGGTCGGCTTGATCGCCCACAGCTCCGTCGGCAGCGCGCTCGGCGCGTCCGGCTTGAAGAAGGCCGAGTCCTGGATGTGCGAGGACGTGACGTAGATCGTCCCGTCCGGCCCCTCCGCGAAGGTGTCGGGCCAGCGCAGGCGGGGATCCTGCACCAGGACCGTGAGGCCGCTGCGGCCCGAGAGGTCGCGCACCTTGACCGCGTTGTCCTGCGGCGAGGTCACGTACATCCGCCCGTCGTGGCGGGAGATCCAGAGCCCGTCGGCCGGACCGTTCTCGCCGACCGCCCGGACCTTGCCCGACAGGCTCTTGTCGGTCAGCGCCTCCGGGACGATCGCCGAGGTCATCCAGCCGGTGAGCGCGTCGGTCGGCAGGCTGTAGAGCGTCCTGCCCTTGATGGCCTGCCAGTAGAGCGTCTTGCCGTCCGGCGCGAGGGCGATGCCGTCGGCGGAGAACTCCACCCCGCGTCCGTCGGGCCGGCGCAGGGGCTTGCCGTCATAGGTCACCTGCACGGCCGGGTCGGGCATGGTGGAGGGGTCGCCGGCGAGCAGGCGCCGCGCGCTGCCGCTCTCGATGTCCACGACGATGAGCGCGCCCTCGGCGCCCGAATCGGTCAGGTAGGCGGTCCTGCCGTCGGGCGAGATGCGCACGTCGTTGAGGTAGGAGCCCTGCGGGGCGATGCTCGGGTCGAAGGCGATCGTGCGCGCGACGCGGTTGGTCTTGAGATCGATGGCGACGAGCTTCGGCCCGTCCTTGACCACCTGCGCCATGGCGGGCGCCGCCGCGTCCACCACCCAGAGCCGGTCCTGCCCGTCCGCCACCACGCTCTGCACGCAGACGAAGTGGTCCTTCGCCGCGACCTCGTCCTTGCGGGCGTTGCGCCAGCTGTTCCACTCCGCGTCCGGATAGGGCACCGCCTGCCCGTCCTTCAGCTCGGCCACGGAGACCGGGGCGTCCTCGGTCCAGCGCGGGAAATTCACGAAGATCCGGCCGTCCTTCGACACGGTGACGCCGGTGACCTGGTGGGGAAAGCGGGCCACCTGGGTGAGTTCGCCCGTCGGAGATGCGCCGGGGCTCTGGGCGAGCGCGGCGACGGGCAGGGCGCAGGCCGTCAGGAGGAGGGTCAGGCGCAGGGGAGCGGAGCGGGCCATGGTCGTTGCCTCGGGCGCGTGGAACACGGGCGGGCAACGCGGGACCGGGCGTGGGAGGTTCAATTCGGGTTTCGAGAGAAACCGGCTCGCGGGGCGGTCCGATCGTCCGTGGACTCACATCGAACACTCCTCCCTTTTCCGGACGGTTGCAGCGTCAGCGGACGGAGATCCGGAAGAGGCGCGTCCATCATCGAGCGCAGATGGCATCACCCCTGGAAGGAGAGCGTCGCGCGGGTGCCGCGATGCGCCGGGTCGTACTCGACCCGCGCGCGCAGGTTCGTGCCCATCGCCCGCAGGATGCGCGAGCCGAGCCCGGAGCCGAGCGGCGTCCCCTCGCCCGACCAGCCGACGCCGTCATCCTCGACCACGAGGGTCACTTCGTCGTCGCCCCGGCGGACGATCGCCACCCGAATCTCGCCGGCGACCTCCGGCGGGTAGGCGTACTTGTAGGCGTTGGTGACGAGTTCCGTGACGACAACACCGAGGGACACCGCCTTGTCGGTGGCGAGCCGGATCGGCGCGGCGTCGAGGCGGATGGCGTGGTCGCGGCCGGACGCCTTCATGGACGCCTCCAGCTCCTCCACGAGGCTCGCGAGGTAGGCGTCGACCTCCACCGCTTCGACGTCCTGCGAGGTGTAGAGGCGCCGGTGGATGCCGGCGATGGCCGAGATGCGCGCCTGCATCTCCTCCAGCGCACTCTTGGCGGCCGGGTCGGCCACGGCGCTCGTCTGCATCCGGGCGAGCGCCGCCACCAGGGCGAGCGAATTCGCGACCCGGTGGTTGACCTCGCGCAGCAGGATCTCGGCCCGGTCGCGGGCGGCCCGCACCTCGGCCTCGGCCCGCTCCTTGTCGCGCCGCAGCGCCTCCTGACGCAGGGCGGTGCCGACCGCCTCGCCCAGGAGTTCGCGGAAATGCCCCTGCACGTCCTTCCAGACGTAGTCGACGGCGCCCGCCTTGAGCGCCGCCACGGCGACCCGGCTGTCCTCGGACCCGGTCACGTAGATGACGGGCGGCGCCTCCGGCAGGGCGCGGATCTCGGCCAGCACGTCGAGGCCGCTGCGGCCGGGCATGTGGTGGTCGAGGGCGACCACGTCGACGCCGCCCGCGCGCAGCCGCGCGAGGCCCGCCTCGCCATCCGCCGCCAGGTCCACGCCGTAGCCCCGCGCCAGGAGCGCCCGCTGCACCAGCCGCGCGAGACCGGGGTCGTCGTCGATGTAGAGGATGCGGGCCTGCCCCGGCACCGGGTCGTCGCTCATGGAGTCTCGTCGCTCACGGGTTCTCGGGCACCTGCATCACCGAGAAGAACAGGCCGAGCTGCCGGATGGCGTTGGCGAAGCCGTCGTAATTCACGGGCTTGGTGATGTAGACGTTGGCGCCGAGGTCGTAGCAGCGCTGGACCTCCCGGCTGTCGTCCGTGGTGGTGAGGACGACGACCGGCGAGCGGCGGGTGTGCGGGTTCGCCTTCACCTTCTCCAGGATATCGATGCCGGTCATGTCCGGCAGGTTCAGGTCGAGAAGGATCAGGAGGTGGCGGCCGGCGCTGACCTCGCCGGACCCGTCGGCCCCGAACAGGTAGGCGAGCGCGGCGGTGCCGTCCCGGAACGGAACGATCTCGTTGTTCACGCCGGCCCGGCGAATGTTGCGCTCGATGAGCCGGGCGTGACCCTCGTCATCCTCGATCATCACGATGCAGACGGGGTGCATTCGCCCTCCTCCCGGGTCGTCGCCGGAGTCCGCGGGACTTGGCAGTCCGTTGCGTACCGCAAGTTTCGCGCGGCCAGAAGCCTCGATCCACCAGTCTTCCCGGCGCGACGACGCCGCCGCGACCGGTCCGGAGCCCGCGCCCCGCCCCGGACCGTCACTCGGCGGCGAGGCCGCGGGCGCCCCGATCCTCCGCGCCCTCGACCGGCCGCGACGGCAGGGTGATCGTGAAGGTCGTGCCCTCGCCGAGGCGCGAGGCCACGGCGATCCGCCCGCCGAGGGAGCGCACCAGGGCCTTGACGTGGGCGAGGCCGATCCCCTCCCCGGGCCGGTCCTGGGGGCCGGCGCGGCGGAACAGGTCGAAGATCCGGGCGTGATCCTGCGGGGCGATGCCGCGGCCGTTGTCCCGCACCGCGAAGCGGACGCGGCGGCCAGGCGCGGCTTCGGCGGTGACGTCGATGCGGCCGGGCCGGTCCGGGGACAGGTACTTCAGGGCGTTGTCGAGGAGATTGGCGAAGATCTGCTCCACCGCGAGGCGGTCGGCGGTGATGGTCGGGAGATCGGGGGCGACGCTCACCACGGCCCCGGCCGCGTCGGCCTGGTGGCGCTGCGCGTCCGCGAGGCCCTGCACGAGGGCGGTCATGGCCAGGGGCTCGGGCCGGAAGCTGCGCCGTCCCTCCCGCGACAGCTTCAGGATCGCGGCGATCAGCGCCTCCATCTTGGTGATCGCCGCCCTGATGAAGCCGAGCGCCTCGCGCATGTCCGCGTCGATCGGCGCGGCCCTGGGATGGTCTCCGAGGGCGGCGCGGATCTCCTCCTGGACGGCCTCGAGCTCGCTCGTGAACCCCATCACGTTCACGAGGGGCGCCCGCAGGTCGTGGGAGACGATGTAGGCGTAGCGCTGGATCTCCTCGTTGGACTCGCGCAGCTCGGCCTCCGCCTCGCGCTGCTCGCTGATGTCGGTATGCACGCCGACCCACTCGCGCAGGCGGCCGTCCGGCTCCAGGATCGGCACCGCGCGGATCGCGTAGGGGCGGTAGGTCCCGTCGCGGCTGCGGACCCGGTGCTCGAACACGAAGGTCCGGCGCGCGGCCACCGCGGCGTTCCAGGCGTCGATCGAGGGCTGCGCGTCCTCGGGATGCACGGCGTCGGCCCAGCCGTAGCCCTCGTACTGGGACCTGTCTTGGCCGGTGAGCGCCGACCAGCCGGGCTGCTCGCCGGTCATGCGGCCCTCGGCGTCGTTGGTCCAGAGCACGCCCCGCACCGCCTGGACGGCGGCGCGGAAACGGTCCTGCTCGTGCCGCACGGAGACGAGGAGCCGGGCGTTGTCGAGGGCGATGCTCGCCTGGGCGGCGAAGCCGAGGATCAGACGCTCCTCCCGCTCACCGAAGCGGGCGGGCTCGGGATGGCCGAACAGGAGCGCCCCCAGGGTCTCGCCCGCCCCGGAGACGACCGGGACGGCGAGGTAGCTGCGCACCGGCAGGTGGCCCTTCGGCATGCCGCCATGCGAGCCATAGCGGCCCTCCGCCATCACGTCGTCCGCGCGGACCACGCCCTCCGCCCGGAAGGTCGGCGTGAACAGGGCGGTCGACCGCGGCAGGCCGAAGCGGGTGAAGGCCTCGCGCGGGGCGCCGCAGAGGCTGAAGAGCCGCCAGACCTCCTCTTCATTGCCCTCGCGCCCGGCCGGGACCCGCTCGAAGAAGGCGCCGTAGGCCGCGCCGATCAGCGCGGTCGCGCTGTCGACGATGCCCTGCGCGAGGCGCCCGAGATCGTGCTCCGCGGTCAGGGCCGATCCGGCGCGGTTGAGGTGCTCCAGGCGCTCGGTCTCCTCGCGCAGCGCCCTCCCGTCCGCCTCGGCCCGCCGGGCCGCCCGCGTCTGCGCGACGGCCGCCCCCGCGAGGACGAGCGTCAGGCTGAGGCCGATCCCGGCCGCAGCCGGGGCCAGGGCGCCGGTCGGGTCCCGGGTGAAGGCCGGCGTCGCCGCCGCCGAGAGGGTCCAGGTCCGGCCCGCGGCGGCGATCCGGCGGGTGGCCGACAGGCCCGGCCCAGCCGCCCCGGCGGGAGACTCGACGGCGAACAGGCGCGCGTCGGGCCGGAGGTCCTCTCCGTCGAAGACCGCGAGGGCGAGTTCCCGCTCCCCGCCCGCCCCGCGCCGCGCCGCGATGCGCGAGAAGAAGTCGCCCGCCCGGAACGGCGCGTAGACCCAGCCCGTCAGCGCGGCGCGCCGGGCCGCGACCCCGTCGGGCACCGCTCCCCCGGCATAGACCGGAAGGTAGAGGAGGAAGCCCGGCTGCTTCTCGGCATCGATCTCCTGGACGAGTTCCACCCGGCCCGAGAGGGCCGGCCCACCCTCGTCGCGGGCCCGCTCCATCGCGGCGCGGCGCGTCGGCTCGGACGACATGTCGAAGCCGATCGCCGCCGCATTGCGTGGATCGAGGGGTTCGAGCGCCACGATGCTGGTCGGCTCGGCGGCGCCGGTCTCCGGCCAGGGGCGGATGCCGGGGAAACCTTCCGCGCCGAGGCGGCGCGCCAGGGTCTCGCGTTCGCCCGGCGCGAAGCGCCGGGCGTAGCCGAGGCCGCGGATGCCCGGGTAGCGGTCCTCCAGGTGCAGCTGCGCCACGTAGGCGGAGAAGTCCGCCCGTGTCACCTCCCGGCTCGCGGCGTAGAGCCCGCTGGCCCCGCGCAGGAGCGTGAGGCCCGCCTCCAGCCGCTCGCGGATGGCGTCGACCTGCTCCCGCACCAAGCGATCGAACCGCTCGCGGTCGCGCGTGGCGCTGGCGCTCCACAGGCTCGCCGTCACCGCAGCCGTGACGAGGAGTCCCACCGCCAGGACGAGGATCGACAGACCGTGACGCCCCGCCCTGTCCGGCAGCGGCAGCGAGCGGGAGATGAGCGACGGAATGACGGATGTCCTCTGCGCGGGCCAGCGGCAGATCTAGAGCATGGTCCGGCGAAGGGGATGGTGGTGCGTCGCGCTTCTACCCCCGTGCCCCCCGCCTCTCCCGAGGATGGGGCGCGCTCGCCCGCGCCGCGCAAGGCCGCCAGCCCCAATGCTCGTAGGGGCTCGTCGGGGGCGCCTCGCACCATCCGGCCCGGTGCAGACCCGCCGCGAAGCGCGCCCGGTCGAGGCAGGCCTGCTCGGTCATCACCGAGGCCGGCAGGCCGCAGACCGCGTCCGCCCGCTCCCACCGCGCCAGCAGATCCTCGCGGGCGCGAGCCGGATCCGCGGCCAGGATGGCGCAGGTCAGCACGGCCAGCGCGAGGACGGCAGCGATGGCGACACGGTGACGACCCATGATCAGCATTCCGCGCGGCCCCTCCCGCGACGGGGCGCCGATAGCACGGCCGCGCCCGCTTGCAAGCGCCTTGCGGCAACCGGCGCGGGCGGGCTCAGTGCTGGGCGAAGATCGGCCGGCGCGGACCGGGCCGCGGAATCCGCCGCGGCGGCTGCGGGGTGGCCGACATCCGCCGCGAAGCCCCCTCGATCGTGCGCGCACAGGTCGTGGCCGCGTTGGCCGCCTCGCCGCGCGACGGGAAGGTGTCGTCCGAACGCAGCAAGGTTTCGTTCTTCCGCCCGATCAGCCGCCATCGCCACTGCCCGGGATCATCCTGCTCGATCAAAAATTGCATAGCCACCTCCACTGTCTTTCCTTTTGGGAGGATTATGCCTCATGCCCTTTCCGATCGGGGGATGTGCCGGGGCGCGATCTGCATTAACCTGTGGCCTGGCCGCGATTCCGGGCGAATCGTCCCCATGATTCACAGCGGATAGCCGGCACACGGCAAGCGGCGCGCCGCATCGGGCTTGACGCTCGGGTCCGCAACGCGAATCGCGGACCCGTTTCGGCGGCGCGGCGGGCGCGACTCACTGGCAGGGCATCACCGCGGCGGATTGCGAGACCAGGGCGGCGAGGTCGCGCAGGTCGGCCGGTTGCCGCGGGCTGCGGGCCACGGCGGCGGCCTCGCGCTGCAGCCGGGCGTTGCAGCCGCAGGAGGGAATGCCGCCGGCGGGCGTGCAGGCGTCGTGGTGCATGCAGGCCCGGTCGAGGGCGTCGACGGGGGGCCGTCCGGGTCCGCGGTCGCCGGGCCCGCAGTAATTGCCGTGGAACACCAGCGAGCCGTCGGTCAGCGGGTTCGATCCCGGCGTCAGGCGCGGGACCACGACCCGCGGCACCCCGGGCGTCTCCACGACGATGCCCTGGGCGGACGCTTCGACCGCAGCCACGACAAGTCCGGGGAAAGACAGCATCAGACCGATCACCGGCCCGACGAGAATGCGTCTGCTCATGACTGTCATCCTTCAAGATGATATCCAGCCTCAACAGGATGACATCTTCGCAGAACGAAGCAACAGCGGATCAGCAATCTGCACCGCCACCCGGCGCCGTGGGGGGGGGGGGGGGTGGCCGCGAGGCGCACAGAGGGGGTGGGGGGGGGGATAGGGGTGGGGA
>NZ_JBSVZN010000031.1:0-67149 GCF_054052225.1 Methylobacterium sp. JK268
CGAACAAACAACCCCCCCCCCCACCCGGCGCCGTGCGGCTCGCGGATCGCGCCCGCGAGCCGCACGGCGTGGTTGATGACGGCCATGTGCGTGAAGCCCTGCGGGAGGTTGCCCCGCTGCTCGCCGGTCTCGGCGTCGATCTCCTCGGCGAAGAGGCCGACGTCGTTGGCCCGCGCCAGCAGCCGGGCGAAGAGGGCGCTCGCCTCCCCGGCCCGTCCGGCCAGCGCCAGGCAGCCGACCCGCCAGAAGGCGCAGGCCGTGAAGGTGGCCTCCCGGCCCTCCAGCCCGTCCGGCACGCGGTAGCGGTAGAGGAGATCGCCCGCGCCGAGGTCCTCACCGATGCGGTCGAGCGTCGCCGCGATCCGCCCGGACCGGGGGTCGAAGGCGCCGAACAGCACCGTGCGCAGGACCACGGCGTCGAGGTCCGCGCAGCCGTAGGCCATCGTGTAGGCGCCGGCCGCCGCGTTCCAGCCGCGGGCGTGGTACTCGGCGCGGATCGCCACCGCGCAGCGCTCCCAGGCCGCCACGGTCCCGGGATCCGCCAGTCGCCGCCGGCGGTCGGCCCGGGCGATCCGGACGGCCCGGTCGAGCCCCACCCAGAGCATCGCCTTGGTGTGCAGGAACTGGCTGCGGCCCGGACGCAGCTCCCAGATGCCGTTGTCGGGCTCGTGGCGGACCCGGACGATGTGGCGGGTGAGGTTCGCCAGGACCTCTGGCAGGTGATCGTCGACCTTGACCGGCGGGTCGTGGTCCACCGCGTCGAGATAGGCGTGCAGCGCGACCAGGAACTCGCCGTAGATGTCGAACTGCTCCTGCGTGCTGGCGGCGTTTCCGATCCGCACGGGCCCGACCCCGCGCCAGCCCCGCAGGTGGGGCAGGTCGCGCTCTTCCGGCACCGGACCGTCGAGGGCGTAGAGCAGGCGCAGGCGCCGCCCCCGGTCGGTCCCGGCCTCGCGCAGGAAGCGGAGGAACTCGGCCGCCTCCCGCCGATAGCCCAGGTTGACGAAGGCCGTCACGGTGAAGCTCGCGTCCCGCATCCAGACGTAGCGGTAATCGTAGTTGCGGTTGCCCGGCACCGCCTCGGGGAGGCTCGCGGTCGCGGCCGCCACGATCCCGCCGGTGGGTCCGTGCGTGAGCAGCTTGAGGACCAGCGCACTGCGCAGGACCGCCGCGCGATGGGGTCCCTCGTAGGTGCAGCGGGCGGACCACGCCTCCCAGTAGGCCTGGGTGGCGGCGAGCGAGGCCGCCGCGTCGAAGGGCGGCCCGGCGCTCCCCTCGCCCCAGGCGAGGACGAGGTCGGCCGCCTCACCGGCCCGGAGGGCGAGCTGCCCCTCGGCCCGATCCGCCGCCGCGCGCAGGGGCAGGGAGGCGGCGGCCCGCATCGCCGCCCCGCCGCCGCGGAACAGGATCGCCCCGTCGGGTCCGGCCAGCGCGCGCGCCTCACCGCGCGCGTAGTCGAAGGTCGGCCGCACGACGAAGCGGCCGGTGACCGTTCCCTCGGTGCAGACCAGGCGGCGGACCAGCCGGCCCCGGGCGTCGCCGTCCGGACCCTCGTCCGGCACCAACGGCAGGGGGTGGATGGGCATGAAGTCGATCAGGGTGGCGCGTCCCGTGCGCGTGACCAGGGTGGTCTCCAGGATGTTGGTGCCGGGACGGTAGCGCCGCGTCGCGTCGCAGAACCCGTCGAGGTCCACCCGGCAGGCGCCGCCCCGCTCGCCATCGAGGAGGGCCAGGAACACGGCCGGCGAGTCGTGGCGGGGCCAGCACAGCCAGTCGATCGCGCCGTCCCGCGCCACCAGGGCGGTGGTGCAGGTGTCGCCGATGATGGCGTAGTCGGCGATCGGGCGGTCGGTCACGGTCGGTCTCGCGGGGGGCGGGGCGGGCGGTTCCCGGGCGAGTCGCCCGGTCCTCAGAACAGGGAGACGAGGACGAGGCCGCCCACCATCAGGACGCAGCCGAGACCGCGCCAGAGGCCGGCCGGGTGCGTGGCGAAGCCGACCCAGCCGTAATGGTCGAGGAGGGTCGAGGTGAGGATGGCGGCCGTGACCGTGATGCCGGTGAAGACCGCGGCGCCGAGCCGCTCGGCGAAGAGGATCATCGCCAGAACGTAGGCCCCGCCCATGGCGCCGCCGAGCCACGCCCACCAGGGCACGCCACCGAGGCGCTGCGCCCCCGGCCAGCCGAGGCCGAGGAAGGGCGCAGCGATCAGGTACACGAGCGCGTTGACGCCGGTGACCGTCAGGGCGGCGAGCACGGGCTGACCGAGCGCCTTGCTCAGGGTGGCGTTGGCCCCGCTCTGGACCGTGTTCAGGATGCCGGCCAGGGCGGCGGCGACCGCGATCAGGATCGGCATGGCGCCCCGCCGGCAGGTCCGCGGCGCGGGCGCCCCGCGCGCGCCGGCCCGGCCGCCGCGGGAGCGGGCGAAGGGATATGGTCGGGCATGCGGACGGCTCCCCTGGCGAACGGCTGACAACTGTCCGGGCCGCGTCGGGTTTCGGGGCGGTTCGCCGCGCGCCGGTCCGCAGGGGCGAGGCGGCGGGCTCCGCCCTCGACCGGGCGGATGCCGGAAACGCGAAAGGCCGCCCTTCCGGTGCGGCCCTTGCAGACATCAGAGAGTGGAATGGTGGGCGCGACAGGGATCGAACCTGTGACCCCTACGATGTCAACGTAGTGCTCTCCCGCTGAGCTACGCGCCCATCGGGGCCGCCCTTGCGGGAGGCGGCTCCGGTGTGGGAGGCCGTATAGAGGCAGCGCGGCGGGGTGGCAAGAGGGTTCTCGCGCGGGATCGGCGGCGGCGGCGCCCTTCCCGTGGGCCGGTCCCTGGGCTAGGAGGCCGGCCGGTGTGACGAGTGGGGGCCAGGGCGATGAGCGAGCGCGCGGAGAGTGGGCGCGAGGACGCGGCCCGCCGGGTGCCGCTGCGGGCCGAGATCGTGCCGCTGCGGGGCGAGGCAGTCACCCGGGCCTTCGCGCCGGACCCGCACGACGCCGCCGCCCTGCTCCTCGACGTGCAGGAGACGGGACTCGGCGGCCGCTGGGTCGAGATCAGCTTCCGGGACGAGGGACGGGGCTCCTTCAGCCGGGTCGAGCTCGCGGCCGTCGCGCAGGGCCTGACCGAGCACGAGAGCACCAGCCTCGCCGAGCGCGCCTTCGGCAACGGGCGCTTCACCTGGACCGGCCGCCTGCCCGCCGGGCTCCTGGCGATCCGGGCGACGCCGATGCTCGGCGAGACCGAGGTCGCGCTCACCGAGTTCCGGATCCGGGTCAGGAGCCGCCTCGCCCTGCTGGCCCGCGGCACGCTCCGCCGGCCCGACCTCGCCGCGCAGGCGGTGGTCTGGCGCATGGTCGGCAAGCGCGTGCGGGCGCGCAACCGCCTGCTGCGGGCGATCACGCCCCCCGGGCTGACCGGCTACGACACCTGGGTGCGCTGCTTCGACACCCTCACGGAGGCGGACCGCGCGCGGATCCGCGCCGAGGTGGCAGCCATGACGGATACGCCGCTGATCTCCGTGGTGATGCCGGTCTACAACCCGGCGCCCAAGGTGCTGGAGGAGGCGCTGCGCTCGGTCCGCGCCCAGCTCTACCCGCACTGGGAACTCTGCATCGCCGACGACGCCTCCACCGACCCGGCCGTGCCGCGGCTCCTGGAGCGCGTCGCCCGGGAGGAGCCGCGGATCAAGCTGGTGCGCCGCCCCGAGAATGGCCACATCGCGCGGGCCACCAACACCGCCCTCGCCCTTGCGGCCGGGCCCTTCGTGGCCTTCATGGACCACGACGACGTCCTGCCCGAGCACGCCCTGTTCGAGGTCGCCCGGGCGATCCTGCGCGAGCCGGACCTCGACCTCATCTACACGGACGAGGACAAGATCGACGCCAAGGGGCGGCGCTTCGAGCCGCACTTCAAGAGCGACTGGAACCCGGAACTCCTCTACGCGCAGAACTACATCAACCACCTCACGGTGGTCCGCACCGCCCTGGTGCGGGAGGTGGGCGGCCTGCGGCCCGGCTTCGAGGGCAGCCAGGACCACGACCTGCTGCTGCGCCTGTGCGACCGGCTGAGCCCCGAGCGGGTCCGGCACCTGCCGCAGGTGCTCTATCACTGGCGCGCCGCGATCGGCTCGGGCACCTTCTCGGACAAGGCCCTGGCTCGCGCGGAGGCGGCTCGGCTCCAGGCCCTCAGCGACCTGATCGCCCGGCGCGGCTGGCCGCACCGGGCCGAGCGCGGGCCGCTCGGCTTCAACCGGCTGGTGCGCGCCCTGCCGGACCCGGCGCCGCGGGTCTCGGTGGTGATCCCGACCCGCGACCGGGCGGAACTGCTGTCGGTCGCCCTGCGCGGCCTCCTCCGTGAGACCGACTATCCGGATATCGAGGTCATCATCGTCGACAACGACAGCCGCGAGCCCGCCACGCGGGCGCTGTTCGCCGAGGTCGCCGCGGACCCGCGGGTGCGGGTGGTGCCGAGCCCGGGCGCCTTCAACTTCTCGGCCCTGTCGAATCTCGGCGCCCGGGAGGCCACCGGCCCGCTCCTCCTGTTCCTCAACAACGACATCGAGGTGACGGAGCCCGGCTGGCTCGCCGAGATGGCGTCGATCGCCGTGGAGCCCGGGGTGGGCGCGGTCGGGGCCAAGCTCTCCTACCCGGACGGGACCCTCCAGCACGGGGGCGTGGTGCTCGGGGCCGGGGGCGTGGCGGGCCACAGCCATCCGGGGATCGGGCCGGACGACCCGGGCTATTTCGGCCGCATGGTGATGGCCCAGGAGGTCTCCGCGGTCACGGGCGCCTGCCTGATGATGCGCGCCGCGGTGTTCGCGGAAGCCGGCGGCTTCGATGCGGAGCGGCTCGCGGTGGCCTTCAACGACGTCGATCTCTGCCTGCGCGTCCGGCGGGCGGGCTACGTCATCGTGTGGACGCCCCATGCACGGCTCGTTCACCACGAATCGAAGAGCCGCGGCCAGGAGGACACCCCCGAGAAGCGCGCCCGCTTCGAGGCGGAGGTCGGCACGATGCTCGACCGCTGGGGGCCGCAGCTGCGCAACGACCCCTACTACAACCCGAACTTCGCCCGCGCGAAGGCGCAGTTCCGCCTCTGGTGAGCCGCGCCGGGCGCGCGGCGCGGCGAGTTGCCCGCAGGACGGCGCTTGGATAGAGGGGGCGTCGGGGACGGCCCGGCCCGGGCGGGGCCGGGCGGGTCGCCCGCGGGGGTTGGGGCGGATGCAGACCTTCTTCGTCGAGATCAAGTGCCGGCTCGGCCGCACCTACACGGTGGCGAGCGCGCTGGCCGATCGCGAGATCGCCTCCGAGATCTACTCGACGGCCGGCCACTACGACGTGCTGGCGAAGTTCCACGTCGACGATGGGGTCGATATCGGCCACTTCGTGGCCGCCCAGGTCCAGACCATCCCGGACATCCAGGACACGCGGACGATCATCACCTTCAAGGCCTTCTAGCGCCTCGCGGCCGGGGGGCGAGGGTCTGCCCCATTGCCACCCGAATTCTCGGATTAGTGCACGGTGGTGCGAGCACAGGGACGGGGCGCGGCGAGCTTAACGATGACGGACCACGTCCATTGCCGAGCAACCAGTCGAAGTGCCGTCGATGACGGCAACGTGCCGTCTTTCGTGACAAATTCTTCACTGTCGAACTTGAGCAACACCACTCGCGTAAGCGCGGGACGGGGCTGATGGGGGCGGTCCGCGGGGGTTGGCCCCGGCTCGGGTCGCATATTATGGCTAGGGAAGGTCCGCGTCGGCACGATACCGCCGGCTTCCCCCTCGAGCGAGCGTGCGTACCGAACGTGAGACATCGTCCTGACATCGCGATCATCGGTCGGGCCTGCCGACTGCCGGGGGCCACGGGGATCGAGGGGCTCTGGCAGCTCCTCTCCGAGGGGCGTTGCGCCGTCTCGAAGATCCCGGAGGACCGCTGGTCCCTGGAGCGCCTCGGGCATCCGCGCGTGCAGGAGCGCGGCAAGAGTTACACCTGGGCCGCGGGCGTCCTCGACGACATCTGGTCCTTCGACCCGAGCGTGTTCGGGATCTCGCCGCGCGAGGCCGAGCAGATGGATCCCCAGCAGCGCCTGTTGCTGGAACTGACCTGGGAGGCCCTGGAGGATGCGGGGATCCGGCCGTCCGCCGTGGCCGGAACCGAGGTCGGCGTCTTCGTGGGCGCCTCCTCCCTCGATTACGGCAACCTGCGGGTGCTCGACTGCGCCTCGGGCGACGCCTACGCGGCGACCGGCAATACGCTGTCGATCCTGTCGAACCGCATCTCCTACATCTTCGACCTGAAGGGGCCGAGCTTCACGCTCGACACGGCCTGCTCGTCCTCCCTCGTCGCCCTCGACGCCGCCGTGGCGGCGCTCGCCTCGGGCCGGATCGACACGGCCGTGGTGGCGGGCGTGAACGTGCTGGCGAGCCCGTTCAACTTCATCTCCTTCTCGAACGCCTCGATGCTCTCGCGCACCGGGCTCTGCCAGGCCTTCTCGGCCAAGGCGGACGGCTACGTGCGCTCGGAGGGCGGCGTCGTGCTGGTGCTGCAATCGGCCGAGGCCGCCGCGCGCTCCGGCGCGACCGTGCGCAGCGTGATCGCCGCCTCGAAGGTGAACTCGGACGGGCGCACCACCGGCATCTCGCTCCCCTCGGGCTACGCGCAGGGCGTGCTCCTGGAGGAGATCTACCGCGAGGCGGGCATCACCCTCGACGCGCTCGCCTTCGTGGAGGCGCACGGCACCGGCACGCCGGTCGGCGACCCGATCGAGGCGGGCGCCATCGGCGGCAAGCTCGGCCGCGGCCGCACCGCGCCCCTGCCGATCGGCTCGATCAAGACCAATATCGGCCACACGGAGCCGGTCTCGGGCCTCGCCGGCCTGCTCAAGGCGAGCCTCGCCCTGGAGCACGACCTGCTGCCGCCCTCGCTCCACTGCGAGACCCTCAATCCCGGCATCCGGTTCGACGACCTGAACCTCGCGGTCAACCGCGCCCTGACCCCCCTGCCCCGCACGGGCGCGGAGCGGTTCGCGGGCGTGAACTCCTTCGGGTTCGGCGGCACCAACGCGCACGTCATCCTCACCGACCCCAAGGCCGCCGCCAGCGACCCCAAGGTCGCCGCCACCGGCACGAAGGGCGCCGCCGCGCCGGCCCCCGCCCCGGAGGTGCTGCTCGTCTCGGCCCAGACGCGCGCCGCCCTCAACGAACTCGCCGAGTCCTACGCGGAGCGCCTGGAGGGCGCGAGCGCCGACGCGATCGGCCGCATCGCCGCCGCGGCGGCCCATCGCCGCGAGCGCCTGCCCGCGCGCCTCGCCGTGCCCCTCGCCGACCCGACCGCCGTGACCGAGACCCTGCGGGCCGTGGCCGCCGCGGAGGACCCGGCGACGGGCGCGCTCGGCACTGCGGTCGAGCGGGCCGGCCCGGTCGCCTTCGTGTATTCGGGCAACGGCAGCCAGTGGGCCGGCATGGGCCGCGACGCCTACGCGACGAGCCCGGCCTTCCGGGCACGGTTCGACGAGGCCGACGCCCTGTTCCAGCCCCTGTCCGGCTGGTCCCTGAAGGAGGCGCTCTTCGCCGAGGACTTGGAGCAGCGCCTCGCCCTGACGAGCGTGTCCCAGCCGCTGATCTTCGCGATCGAGAGCGCCGCCACGGTGGCGCTGCGCGCCGTCGGCCTGGAGCCCGGCTTCATCATCGGCCACTCGGTCGGCGAGATCGCGGCGGCCGAGGCGGCCGGGATCCTGAGCCTGCCCCAGGCCGTGCGGGTGATCTTCAACCGCTCGAAGCACCAGGAGAGCACCCGCGGGCGCGGCACCATGGCGGTGCTGCTCGCCCCCGTCGAGGAGGTGGAGGCCTTCCTGGTCGACTTCCCGGACCTCGACATCGCGGCCCTCAACAGCCCGAAGGCCGTGACGGTGGCGGGGCCGGTGGCGTCGATCGACGCCGCCCTGAAGGCGATCGCGCGCAAGCGCCGCCGCGGGCGCAAGCTCGACCTCGACTACGCCTTCCACGGCCGGCTGATGGACCCGATCGAGGGGCCGCTCTTGCGCGACCTCAAGGGCCTCAGCCCCTCGGCCGGGACCGTGCCGCTCGCCTCGACGGTGACCGGGGACGTGCTGGCGGGCCGGCATTTCGACGCCGCCTACTGGTGGCGCAACATCCGCGAGCCGGTGCGCTTCAGCGAGGCGGTGCAGGCCGCCGCGAAGGCCGGCGCCCGCGTCTTCGTGGAGGTCGGGCCGCGCCCGACCCTGCTGCCGCATATCGGCGACTGCCTGGAACCCCTCGGGATCGACGGGGCGACGCTCGGCGTGCTGCACAAGAAGCCGTCCGACCGCGACCCCTTCCTGCATGCGCTCGCGGGCGCCATCGTGCAGGGCGCAGCGGTGGACGAGGCCAAGGCCTTCGGGCGCGACCCGGCCGGGCCGGTCTCCCTGCCGGCCTATCCCTGGCAGCGCCGTCCGTTCCGCCTCGCCGAGACCACCGAGACCCTCAACCCGGCGAGCCCGAAGCCCTACCACCCGCTGATCGGCGCGCGGATCATCCCGGGCGGGCTCGAATGGATGTCCCATCTCGACATCGCGACGAGCCCCGACCTCGACGATCACCGCATCGAGGGCCAGGCGATCCTGCCCGGCGCCGCCTTCGTGGAGATGGCGCTGGCCGTCGCCCGCGAGCATCTCGGCACCGACGCCGTGACCCTGGCCGACGTCGAGATCCAGCAGCCGATGGTCTTCGCCGAGGAGACCCTGCGCGAGGTCCACGCGCGGTTCGCGCCGGGCGCCAACCAGGTGCAGATCCTCTCGCGCCCCCGCCTCGCCCAGGCGGCCTGGCAGCTCCACGCGGTCGCCAAGATCGTCGAGGGCGAGCGGCCGGTGCCGCCGCGGCTCGCCGTGGCGCTGCCGGAGGACAAGACCGTCTCCGGCGAGGAGCTCTACCAGCGCGCCGTGCGCTCCGGCCTCGGATTCGGCCCGAGCTTCCGGCAGGTGGCGCGCAGCGCGCGGATCGACGAGACCACGATCGTCTCCGAGCTGCTGCCGGCGGAGGCCAATCCGCGCTTCGGCCTCGTCCCGGCGCGGCTCGATTCCTGCTTCCACGGGCTGATCCTGCTCTTCGCCGACCTTCTCGGCGAGAATGCCGGCAAGGCCTACGTGCCGGTGCGGTTCGGCGAGGTGCGGCTGCTGCGCCCGGGCGCCGCGATCGCCCGCGCGCAGATCCGGACGCGGCGCTGCAACGAGCGCAGCATCCTGGCCGACTTCACCCTGGTGGACGCCGAGGGCGAGGTGATCGCCACCCTGCGCGAGGGCCGGTTCCAGGCCCTGCGCGCCAAGGGCGGCGGCGACCTCGACGCCTACGCCATCCGGCAATCGACGGAACTCGCCACCGAGCCGACGGCGATCCCCCTCGAGCCGCAGCCCTCCGTGGCGGCAATCGTGCGCAAGCAGGCGCCGGGCGCTATCGCGCAGGGCGAGGCCGCGCTCTCGCCCGGGCACATGCTGCTGGAGGGCTGGGCGACTGCTCTGGCCTACCGGCTCACCCGCGGCCTTGCCCGGGGCGGCATCGTCGACCTCGCCGCCACCGCGCGCCTGCCCGAGGCCCTGCGCGCGTGGTTTGTCAACCAGATCCTGGCGCTGGAAGGCAGCGGCCTCGCGGAGGCGCTGGGCGACGGGCGCTGGAAGCTGCGCACCGACGTCACCCTGCCCGATCCCGACGAGATCATGCGCTGGATCGCGGCGGATCATCCCGACCTGTCGGCGGAATTGCTCCTCTGCGCCGATCTCGGCGCGGTGGTGGGGCGCATCCTCGACGGGTCCCTTCAGCAGGCGCCGGTGCTGCCGCAGACCGCCCTCGACGGCTTCGCGCTGCGCGGCGCCACCGTGCGCGCCTCGGCCGCGACGCTGATGCGGCTCATGGAGCGCGCTCAGGCGGCGCTCCCCCGCGACCGGGCGCTGCGGCTCCTGCAGATCGGCTTCGGCCCGCTCTCGGCCCTGGCCGCCGCCTTCGCGGCCGCCTGCGAGGCGCGCCTCACGATCCTGGAGACCGACCGGCGCCTCGCCGAGCGGGCGCGGATCGCGCTGCCGTCCGGCGTGACGGTGGTCGAGGATCCCGCCGACCTGCCCCAGGCCGGCATGGACGCGGTGCTGGCGAGCGACGTCCTCCACCGCAGCGACCGCGACCTGCTCGGGCGCCTCGCCGCCAGCCTCGCGACGGGCGGCCTGTTCGCGGCCGTGGAGCCGTCGGCCTCGCTGTTCCGCGACCTCGTCTTCGGGCTCACCCCGGGCTGGTTCGAGGGCGAGCCCGACCTGCCGGTCGGCCGGCTCGACGACGTGGCGGGCTGGCAGCGGGCGCTCTCGGCGGCCGGCCTCGTCAAGGTCGCGGCCGACCGCGCCGCCTCGCAGGCCGGCAACGACCTCCTGCTGCTCGCGGAGGCGCCGCCGCGGCCCCGGCCCGCCCCGGGCCAGACCTTCGCCTTCATCATCGGCTCGGACGACGATTTCGCGGCCGAGACGGCCTCCTCGCTGGCGACGCTCCTCGTGGCGAGCGGGGTCCACGTCTCGATCATCCTCGATTCCGAGGTCTCGCTGCGGGAGCTGGCCCGGGAGACACCCGACACGGTGGTCTACCTCGCGGGCGCCTTCGCCCGGTCCGGCGACCCGGCGGCGCGCCTCGGCGAGCGCTGCCTGTCCCTGAAGCGCTGCGTGGAGCATCTCGGGACCCGGCCGACCCGCCTCTGGGTGGTCTGCCCCGGCGCCACCGGCGACCGCGGCGGGCCGGCCTGCAGCGTCGAGGCGGGCGTCTGGGCCTTCACCCGGACCCTGGCGAACGAGGTCGCGAGCCTCGACGTGCGCCGGATCGACCTCGCCCAGAGCCTGACCTCGAAGCGGACCGCCGAGCGCCTGCGCGACCTCATCCTCTCGGGCACCCCCGAGACCGAGATCGTGCTCGACGAGGACCGCACCCGCGTGGTGCGCTTCGCGGCCGGCGGCACCGGGCGTCGCTCGGTCCGCGAGGCGGGCGCCGCGCCCGCCGCGCGGCTGGAGCGCAGCACCTTCGGCGGCCTCAACGAGATGCGCTGGGGGCCGGCCGACCGCGTCGCGCCTGGGCCGGGCCAGGTCGAGATCGCCGTCGCGGCGACCGGCCTCAACTTCCGCGACGTGCTCTGGGCGCTCTCAATGTTGCCCGAGGAGATCCTGGAGGACGGCTTCGCCGGCCCGCGGCTCGGCCTCGAATGCGCGGGCCGCGTCACGGCGGTGGGCGCGGGCGTGACCGCGGTCGCCCCGGGCGACGCGGTGGTGGCCTTCGCCCAGTCGGGCTTCGCCACCCACGTGGTGGTGCCCGAGATGGTGGTCGCCCCGGCCCCGCAGGGCATGACCCTGGAGGCCGCGGCCACGACCCCGGTCGCCTTCCTGACCGCCTTCTACGGCCTCGTTACCCTGGCCCGCCTCAAGGCCGGCGAGTGGGTGCTGGTCCATGGCGGCGCGGGCGGCGTCGGCCTCGCGGCCCTGCAGATCGCCCTGTCGCGGGGCGCCCGCGTCATCGCGACGGCGGGCTCCACCGAGAAGCGCGCCCTGGTGCGGGCGCTCGGGGCCGAGCACGTGCTCGATTCCCGCTCGCTCGGCTTCGTGGACGACATCCGCCGCATCACCGGCGAGGGCGTCGACGTGGTGCTCAACAGCCTCTCGGGCGAGGCGATGGAGCGCAGCCTCAACGTCCTCAAGCCGTTCGGCCGCTTCGTCGAACTCGGCAAGCGGGACTACGTCGCCAACACCCATATCGGGCTGCGGCCGTTCCGGCGGAACCTGTCCTACTTCGGCGTCGACCTCGACCAGCTGCTGCAGTTCCAGCCCGAGGAGGGCCAGCGGCTGTTCCGCGAGGTAATGGCGCTGTTCGCGGACGGGACGCTCAAGCCGCTGCCCTTCCAGCCCTTCGCGGCGGACGAGGTCTCGGACGCGTTCCGGCTGATGCAGCAGTCGGGCCACGTGGGCAAGATCGTGATCGCGCCGCCGAAGTCCGGCACGGTCGCGGCCGAGGCCCGCCGGCCCTTCGCGGTGGCCCCCGACCGCAGCCACCTGATCACCGGCGGCCTCGGCGGCTTCGGCATCGAGGCGGCGCGCTGGCTCGCGGATCAGGGCGCAACACACATCGTCCTCGTCGGCCGCAAGGCGCCGTCGAGCGAGGAGGCGCTGAGCGCGATCGCGGAGCTCACGGCCCGCGGGGTGAACCTGCGCACCCTCTCCTGCGACATCACCGACCGGAATGCGGTGGAAACGCTGCTCACCACCGTGGAGGCCGGGGGACCGCCGCTCGCCGGCATCATCCACGGCGCCATGGTGCTGCAGGACGGGCTGATCGCGAATATCGATCCGGCGACCCTCGACGCGGTGCTGGCGCCGAAGGTGACGGGGGCGAGCCACCTCGACGCCCTCACCCGGACGCGCAGCCTCGACTACTTCGTGCTGTTCTCCTCGGCCACGACCTTCATCGGGAATCCGGGCCAGGGCGCCTACGTGGCGGCGAACGGCTTCATGGAGGGGCTGGCCCGCCAGCGCCGCCGCCTCGGCCTGCCGGCCCTGGCGGTGGCCTGGGGCGCGATCGGCGACGTGGGCGTGCTCGCCCGCAACCGCGCCGTGATGGAGACGCTCTCCGAGCGCGTCGGCGTCACGCCGGTGGCGGCCCGCAAGTCCCTCGACCTGATGGCCGAGGCGCTGAGCCTCCAGGGCCCCGCGCCGGACGACGCGGTGCTGGCGATCGCCGCCATGCACTGGGGCAAGGCCCGCGAGCGCCTCGCGACGCTCAAGGCGCCGAGCTACGCGGCGCTCGGCTCCGAGCAGCAGACGGAGGCGGGCGGCGTCACGGCGATCAACATCCCGGCGCTCCTGCGCAGCCTCGACATCGACGAGGTCCGCAAGGTGGTGGCGGACGCGATCGTCGAGGACGTGGCGCGCATCCTGCGGCTGCCGAAGGATGATCTCAGCCGGGTGCGGCAGCTCTCGGAGATCGGCCTCGACTCGCTGATGGGCGTCGAGCTCGGCGCGAGCCTGCAGGAGCGCTTCGGCCTGGAGGCGCCGCCGGCCGGCGTGTCGAGCGGCCAGACCGTGCTCGAACTCGCCGACACGCTGATCCAGGCGGTGGCGGCGCCCGTGGACGAGAGCGCGGCGGCGGTGATGAGCCTCGCCCAGCGCCATGCCGGGGAGAGCCTGGATGCCAGCCAGCTCGACCCGCTGCAGGCGCTGGTCGAGGAGAAGAGCCGCGAGATCAAGGTGATCCTGTAGGGACAGGCCGACGGCGTCTCGTTGCACAGCCGCGGAACGGAAGAGTCGCGGGATCCCCTCTCCCGTGCGGGAGAGGGGTAGGGGTGAGGGCCCCGGACCATGCCGCAACCTGGCTGGACGGCAGTGCTGGCAGCGGGACACGTCAGCATACTTGCTGAACCACCTGGACCCTCACCCCTGCCCCTCTCCCGCACGGGAGAGGGGTTCCCCGCGCCCAATTCTCTCAACGGATAGCCGATCGAGTCCGAGAGCGAGTTTCGATCTCAGCGGAAACCCTTTCACCGGCATCCCGCAAGCCTCAGAAACACCCCTTTTGTCCCGTCACCCTCGCGGACGCGGTCTCACGACCCCACGACACGGATCCCCACCGCCCCCATGACCAGCTCGACCAAACCCTCCGGCGGACGCGAAGCCCTCGCGGGCTTCGTGACGGCCCGCCTCGGCAAGGCACCGGCCCGCCCGGCCGCGAACCGGCCCGCGCCGAAGCCGGCCCTCGTCCCGGCGCAGGATTTCGAGAGCCTGCCGGGCTACAAGGAACTCAAGCTCCAGCGCTCGGCCGCCGAGCTGATCGGGCTCGGCAACCCGTTCTTCCGCGTCCACGACGCCAAGGCCGGCGCCACGACCCGCATCGACGGCGAGACGCTCACCAACTTCTCGTCCTACGATTACCTGGGGCTCAACGGGCACCCGGAGGTCAACGCCGCCGCCGCCGCGGCGCTCGCCGCCTTCGGCACCTCCGCCTCGGCGAGCCGGGTGGTGGCGGGCGAGCGGCCGGGCCATCTCGCCTTGGAGCGGGCGCTCGCGGCCCATTACGGGACCGAGTCCTGCGTGGTGATGGTGAGCGGCCACGCCACCAACGTCGCCACGATCGCGGCGCTCATGGAGGCGGGCGACGTGATCTATCACGACGCCCTCATCCACAACAGCGTGGTCACCGGAGCGCAGCTCTCGGGCGCCCAGCGCCGCAGCTTCCCCCACAACGACGTGGCGGCGCTGGAGAGCCTGCTCCACGCCACGCGCCACGAGCATCGCCGCGCCCTCATCGTGATCGAGGGCCTCTACAGCATGGACGGCGACGCGCCGGACCTCGCGGCCTTCGTGGCCCTGAAGGAGCGCTACGGCGCCTGGCTGATGGTCGACGACGCGCACGGCCTCGGCGTGCTCGGGCGCAACGGCCACGGCCTGCACGAGCATTGCGACGTCGACCCGCATTCCGTCGACATCTGGATGGGGACGCTGTCGAAGACGCTCTCGTCCTGCGGCGGCTACGTGGCGGGCTGCGCGCCGCTGGTCGAGTTCCTGAAATGCACGGCCGGCGGCTTCGTCTACTCGGTCGGCCTGTCCCCACCGCTCGCCGCCGCGGCCGCGGCCTCCCTCGACCTGATGCACCGCGAGCCGGAGCGGGTCGAGCGCCTGCGCCGCAACGGCACCCTGTTCCTGTCGGAGGCGCGCAGCCGCGGCCTCGACACCGGG
Source organism: Methylobacterium sp. JK268 (assembly GCF_054052225.1). Classification (NCBI taxonomy): domain Bacteria; kingdom Pseudomonadati; phylum Pseudomonadota; class Alphaproteobacteria; order Hyphomicrobiales; family Methylobacteriaceae; genus Methylobacterium; species Methylobacterium sp. JK268. The sequence goes on from NZ_JBSVZN010000031.1 coordinate 14,724, forward strand.
ACCAGCCTCGGACTCGCCGTGGTGCCGGTGATCATCGGCGACTCGCTCAAGGCGGTCACGCTGTCCGACCGGCTGTTCAAGCGCGGCGTCAACGTGCAGCCGATCATCCACCCGGCAGTGCCCGAGCGCTCCTCGCGCCTGCGCTTCTTCCTCACCTCCGAGCACACGCCCGAGCAGATCCGCTTCACGGTCGCGGCACTCGCCGAGGAGTTGGAGGAACTCAACCGGGGCGGCTCGCTGGTCGAGCGGCTGATGGCGCGGCGGAGCTGAGGCGCCGCCGCGCTGCGGCCTCATTCGGGACCCAGGTCTTCGCCAGCACCTAACGCCGGGGAAGAGAGATGGTCCGGATGGGCGGCTGGTGCGCGTTCTCGGGCCGGGTGCGGATCCGGCGGCTCCTGGCCGCTTCGCTGATCGTCGGGGCGAGCGCGCAGGCCGCGCGCCCGGCCCGGTCGCAATCCAGCCCTGAGGACACGCCCTTCGATCCGGCCGCCGTGGTCCGCGGCATCGTGATCGACCGCGAGGCCTGCCGGGTCCTCGAACGGGCCGAGACGGCGGTTTGGATCGTCGCCGGCGGACGGGGCGCTTGCCTGCGCTACTACGCGGCCGGCCTCGCGCCCGCGCCCGGCCCCAACTCGGTCGCCGCCCTCTGGCTCAACGGCGACGTCCTCGGGGGCAAGGGCGACAACGCCGACAAGCACCAGCGCGGCATCGGCCCGCGGGACATGGTCGAGCAGGAGCGCCGTTTGTCCGCGCGCTTCGGCGTCCCCTGGATCTTCCTGGGCCGGCCCGGCTCCTACGGCAGCGCGGGCCGGCACTTCACGACGCGCGGCCGCCCGATCGAGCTCGACCTCGTCGACGCGGCGATCGAGGCGCTGAAGGCGCGCTACGGGATCCGCAGCTGGGCCCTCGGCGGCCATAGCGGCGGCGGCACCCTGGTCGCGGCCCTCCTGGCGCGGCGCCACGACCTGCGCTGCGGGATCATCTCCTCCGGTGCCGCGGCCTACCAGGCCTACCTCAAGGCGCACGGCCTCGACCACGGCGAGCGGCTGACCCGCTTCGATCCCGCCCAGGCGCTCGACGCCGTCCCGACGGATCCAGGCCGCCGCGTGTTCGTGATCGGTGATCCCCGCGAGACCAACGTCGTGTTCTCGTCGCAGACGCTCTACTATGAGGGACTGGTCTCGCGCGGACACGCCGCCCGGCTGGTGCCGCTGCGACGGGCGACGGATGCGCGCCACCACGGGCTCGTTGATTTCAGTGAGACCGCCACGGGCCTCTGCGCGTCGGGAGCCGCCACCGAGACGATCGTCCGCACGCTCGAAGCGATGCCGGAACAGCAGCCCCGGATCACGAATTGAGCCCGCCGGGGAGCCGGTCAGCCCCGCAGCGACAGGCCGAGCGCCTCGCCGAGGTCGCGCCCGTCGACGAGGCGGCGGCCGCGGCGCTTCAGGGCGCGCAGCTGCGCGGCCGTCGGGAAGCCGCAATAGGGCAGGACCGGCACCGCCCGGCCCTCCGGCACGCGACCGCTCCGGCGCACCTCCGCCAGAATGCCGTCGAGGAGCGGGCGCCCGGCCTCGTGCAGGCGGATCGCGGCCCGCGTGGCGGTCACGTCCGCGGGCAGGGACACCGCCTCCTGCGCCAGGATCGTCCCGGCGTCGATCTGCTCGGCGAGGCGGTGCACGGTGACGCCGAAGGCGGGTTCCTCGTCGAGGAGCGCGTGGAACGTCGGCACCGGCCCGCGATGGCGGGGCAGCAGCGAGGGATGCAGGTTGATGCCCCCGCGCGGCACCGCCGCCAGAGTCGCCGCGTCGAAGATCTGGTCGAAGTGGTAGGAGACGATCAGGTCGGCCCGGTGCTCGGCGATGAGGGCCGTGGTCTCGGGCGCGTTCACGGCGTCGATCGTCGCGTGCGGGATGCCGAGACGCCGGCACAGGGTGCGGAGCGGCGTCGCCTCGGGGACGTCGAGGCTGCCGCCGAGCCGCTGCGTCACCGGGGCGAGGCCGCGCACGAGGTCCGGCAGCCCGAAATTGACCCCGAGATACGGCAGGACGCCCGGGCCCGAGCGCAGGAGGTGCCGCCGCACCTGGCCGACGAGGCCGCCGGTGCTCGGCCGCTCGGGATCCGACAGGCCGACGAAGGCGATCTCCGCCGCGTGCTCCGCCACGAAGCGGCGCACCGCGCGGGCGTTCGGCAGGGCTTCGAGGGTGAAGAGGGCGATGCGCAGGCTCATCGTTGCTGGCGCTCGCCCATCCGGAAGCTGAAGCCGCGCATGCCGAGGCGGCGGAGGGACTCGGGCAGCAGCGCGGCGCCGCGGGCCGCCGCCGCCAGCGCCGCCGGGAAGGCGATGACCCCCTCGTCCCGGGCGAGGCCCTTGGCGATACGCTGCGCCGCCGCCTCGGCACTCATCTCCAGGGGCCGCCAGCCCTCGTAGTCGGACCCCATGGCGGTCCTCACGTAGCCCGGGCAGACCACGTTCACGCGCACCCCTCTCGGGGCGAGCTTCTCGCGCAGCGCCAGGCCGTGGGCGAGGAGCGCCGCCTTGGTGCCGCTATAGGCCGGTGCGTCGGGCAGGGGTGCAAGGGCCGCGAGGGAGGAGATCAGCGCCACCTGGCCGCGCCCGGCCGCCTCCATCCGGGCGAGGCTCGGCAAGGCGACGTTGAGCGCGCCCATCAAGTTCACGTCGAGGACGAGGTAGGCGGTCTCCTCCGTCTCGACGCCGCCCGCCGGGTGGCCGCCATTCACCCCCGCATTGGCGATGACGAGGTCGAGGCCGCGGCGGTCCGCGAGGTCGTCGATCCAGGCCCGCATCGCGGCGCGGTCCCGCACGTCGAGGCTGCGCGCCTCGACCTCGGCCCCGGCCTGCCGGCACGCGGCCGCCACTGCCTCGAGCCGGTCCGCCCCGCGGGCGTTGAGCGCCAGCACCGTCCCGGGCGCCGCGTAGTGCCGCGCCAGCGCGGCGCCGATCCCGCTCGACGCGCCGGTGATCAGGATGACGGGCATCAATGTCTCCTCGCCGGGCGATCGGCCCCGCCGCGCCGGCTATAGCGGCCCGCCCGCGGCACCGGAAGCGCCGCGCGCGGGCGGTGGGACGGTGATGCCGCTGACGATGGCCGGGGCAACCGGTGCATCGAGACGCCCGCTGACCTTGCCGGCCCCGATCGAGACCCGTCCCGGATCGGCGCGCAGGCTCCGGGGACGGTCACCGCACGCTTGACGGCGCCTGAGCGATATGGAACGGGCGCGGGACCGCGGCGAGCGACGACCCGCCCGAGACGAGCACCGGATGGATCACAGCAAGCTCAAGCGGTTCTGGCCCCGCACGGCGTCCGAGGTCGAGGCCCCGGCGCCGCGGCGGTCGCGGCGGCTCGGCAGCGATCCGATGTCGCGGCGCGTGCGGCTCACCGACCGGTGGGACGAGGGCTTCCTGCGCCTGCCCTCGGGCCGCGGCCTGCGGGACCTCAGCTACATCGTCGACGGGCTCGGGATCTACTACGACGCCACCGCCCCGAGCGAATTGGAGATCATGCTCGAAGAGGGTGGCTTCGAGACCGCCGAGACCCTGAGCCGGGCGCGGAGCTGCATCGCCCGTCTGCGGGAGGAACGGCTCAGCCTCGACAACGATCCGCGCCGCCGGTCCCTCCCCGACCTGATCGGCGGGACCGCCGCGCGCCGCGTGATTGTCGTCGACCAGCCCCGGGGCGATCCGACGATCGGGTTCGGCCTCGCGGGCGCAAGCAGCTTTCCGGCCATGCTGGCCGCCGCCGCGGCCGAGGAGCCGGAGGCCGAGTGCGTGGTGGTCATGGACCCGGCCGCCGCCCCGGGGGCCCGCGGCCACATCGACGCGGCGACGGCGGCGCGCTACGGCGCCCGGCTGGTGACGGAGCCGGTGACGGCCTGGTCGGTGGCCGAGGCGGCGACGCGCCTCCTGACGGTGACGAGCCATGTCGGCCTGGAGGCGACGCTGGCGGGGCGCGCCGTGACCTGTTTCGGGCTCCCCTTCTACGCGGGCTGGGGCTTCACCACGGACCGGCTCCACCTGCCCCGCCGCTCCCGGCGCCGCACCCCCGAGGAGGTGTTCGCGGCCGCCTACCTCGTCTGCTCGCGCTACTTCGACCCCTACGCGGGCGAAGCCTGCCTGCTGGAGGAGGCCATCGACATCCTGTCGCTGGTGGTGGGGCGGGAGCGGGAGAACCAAGCGCGCACCCTCTGCCTCGGCTTCTCGAATTGGAAGCGGCGCTCCGTGAGCGAGACCTTCGCGTCGCCCGGGAACCGCCCGACGATCCCGCCGAAGCCGGAACCGGTGCGCCCGGCCGACCTGCGCGGGTTCGAGCGCGTGATCGCGTGGTCGAGCCGGATGCCGGAGGGCACCGAGACGGCCTGCCGGGCGGCGGGCGTGCCGCTGCTGCGCATGGAGGACGGCTTCCTGCGCTCCGTCGGCCTCGGGGTCGCCCTGCGGCCCGGGGCCTCGCACGTGCTCGACGCGACCGGCGTCTACTACGACGCCACCCGCCCGAGCGACCTGGAGCACCTGCTCGAGACCGCGGCCTTCGACGAGGCGATGCTGGCCCGCGCCGCCGAGCTGCGCGAGGCGATCGTGGCGGCCCGGGTCAGCAAGTACAACGTGGGCGGGGCGCCGCTGCCGCCGCGGCCGCGGCCCGGCCCCCTGGTGCTGGTGGCGGGCCAGGTGGAGAACGACGCCTCGATCCGCCTCGGCACGATCGACATCGCCACCAACGCGGCCCTGCTGCGCCGCGCCCGGGAGCGGCATCCCGGGGCGGTGATCGCCTTCAAGCCGCATCCGGACGTCGAGGCGGGCCTGCGCCCGGGCTGGGTGCCGCCGCAGGACCTGGCCGCCCATGCCGACATGGTGCTGCGCGACGTCTCGGCGGCGGACGCCATCGACGCGGCCGACCACGTCGAGACGCTGACCTCGCTGATCGGGTTCGAGGCGTTGCTGCGCGGCAAGCCGGTGACGACGCACGGCCTGCCCTTCTATGCCGGCTGGGGCCTCACCGAGAGCCCGCCCTGCCCGCGGCGCACCCGGCGCCTCAGCCTGGACGAATTGGTGGCGGGCGCGCTGATCGCCTATCCGCGCTACGTCGACCCCCGCACCGGCCTGCCCTGCCCGCCGGAGGTGCTGGTGCGGCGCCTCGCCGAGGGCGATCCCTCCCTCTCCCGGCGGGAACTCACCGCCGAGGCCGTGATGAAGCAGGTCTGGTCGCTGATCTGGCGGCGGGTGCTGAAGCGGGGATAAGCCGGGTCGGACGGCGTTCGGGCGCAGATCCGGTTGCCGGCCGCTCCCCCCTCCGCGCGATCGTGTGCACACATCTTTGTAGTCGGGTGGTCAGCAGAGCGCTTCTGGAAAATAGAACATTCCTCAGGAGTGTTGTGCCTTCCAGACTCGTTCAGACGATGGGCTGGCGACAAAGATGTGTGCACACGGTCGCGCAGAGGGGGGAGGGTTCGCGGGCCAGTCCGACACCGACTGAGGTCGGACTGCCCCGCGTCAGGCGTTCTGCATCGCCTCGACCGCGCCGATCTCCGGCCCGAGCACCGGCGCCTCGCGCTGCCGGAGCGCGGCCCGGGTGCGAACCTCCAGCCACTTGCCCTGCGCGAGATCCAGGCGGGCGGCGGCGGCCTCGACCGCGGCCGCGAGACCCTCGCGCCGGTAATAGACGCCCCGGATCTGGATATTGGCGACGATCGCCTTGATGAAGGCGCGCCACAGGTCGGGGCGCGGCGGCGCGGCCTCGGTCCAGAACCGGTCGAGCGTGCCCTGATAGGTCAGGCCCGCGATGTCGTAGACGGCCGCGCCGAGCGTCATGGTCGGCTTGCCGGCCCGCATCGACCACATCCCGACGGTGCTGTTGACGGTGACGACCCCCTCGCAGCCGTCGAGCATGCGGCCGAGATCGCCGCCATCCACGTAGTCGACCCGGTCCGGCACGTTCCACTTCATCGCCGAGCGCCGGACGATGCGGCGCCAGTTGCGGATGTTCGGATCGAGCGGATGGATCTTGATCAGCAGCCGCGACCCCGCCGGGGCATGCGCCGCGAAGGAGCGGATCACCGTGTGGATCGGCGTCTTGAGGTCGAAGAACGGCGAGTAGGCCCGCAGCTGGAAGTCGTTCTCCATCTGCAGCGGCATCACGTAGTAGCGCGTGCCCGCCTCCCGCAGGGCGGCCACCAGCCGGTCGCCGCGCGGCCCGGTCCACTTGGCGCGCAGGATGTGCAGGGCCGAGGCGATGTAGACCAGCGCCGGATGATGCACCTGGTGCGAGCGGTAGCCCGGATACAGCCACCAGAGCCAGTTGCTCATCAGGTGGTAGGCCATGTCCCAGACGACCTGGGTCACGAAGCTGTCCCGGTAGCGGGGCGCGAGGTCCGGCTCCGGGACGTCCCGGGCCAGCTCCATCACCGCCTCGGGATCGCGCGGGAAGCAGCTGTCGCCCGACATGCCGTCGCGCTCGAAGGTGATCCAGTCCGGCCGCAGGTAGCCGAAATCAGTCACCGTCACCTTGAGGTCGCGGGCCTTGGCCGCGGCGATCGCCACCTTGTGGTAGAACCGCTGCTCGCCCAGGACCACGAGGTCCGTGACGCCCTCGCGGTCGATCAGGTCGGAGATGAAGGCCGGCCACTTCTCCCGCGATCCGCGGAAGTCGATGCCGCCCGGGCGCCGCCAGAACAGCCAGTCGCCGAAGCAGAGATTGACCCTCAGGCAGCGGTGACCGCGCGCCTCCAGGGCGGTCGCCGTGTCCGCGAAGAAGGGCGAGACGGGTCCCTGCAGGAACAGGAAGACCTGGCGCGTGGCCCGACCGGCTCCGCCCTCGCTCGCAGCATCAGCTCTCACGCAGTCACCTCGGGGCTGGTTGCAGGACGGCGGGGGACGACACGCCCACGTCGCCGCGGAGGGTACGGACCGCAACCCTCGAGGCAATGGCACTTCCGCAACACTGCCCGGGATTCACATGCCGGAAGCGTCGAAAGCGCCGCCCGTCCACCGCGGATCGGCCCGGAGCGCGTTCCGGGCGCCCCGCCCGCCAGCAACGGGACAATCGCGGCAGCAACAAGGAGAGGCATGGGTTTTCCCTCGGGATCCCGCCCCGCGCCGCCGGCGCCATACGCCTGTCGCATTCCCGCACGATCAAGCGGGGCCGTCCGCCCGCATCCCGGCGCGGCCTGTGGGTTGCGTGCAACACGTGCCCCGAGTCGGGGCGAGCGACCCGCCGGAAACCGGCTGTTCATTCGCCTGTGGCGGCACTCACTGCTAGGTTGCGGACGGTGCGCGGCCCGGCCCGTCTCGCGGCGGTGCCGCGGCGGCCCGCGCCGACGAAGGCCTGCGGGATCGTCCCGCGGGCCTTCCGTGTGGAGGACCCTGTATGGTGCGTGTTGGATCGCTCGCGGTCGCGGGAGCCCTGCTGCTCTCGGGCTGCAGCAGCTTCCTGCCGGCGGCCGGCCCGACGACGGGCGCCGTGAACGAGGGAGCGGACATCGCCACCGATCAGGGCCTGTTCGCCCGCTACGTGATCATCGACGTCGATGCGGCCGCCGTGGAGGCGCTGCGGGGCCGCCCGCTCGACAGCCTCGTCGCCTCCTTCGGCGACCGCCGGCCCTCGATCGCGCCGGTCATCGGCATCGGCGACAGCATCACGGTGACGATCTGGGAGGCGGGGAGCGGCGGCCTGTTCTCCGGCCCGGTCATCGCCGACCGCTTCTCGGCTGGCTCGAAGGCCTCGACCATCCCGGAGCAGATCGTCGGCCGGGACGGCGCGATCACGGTGCCCTATGCGGGCCGGATCCAGGTCGCGGGCAAGCGCGTCCAGGACGTGCAGACCGAGATCGAGCAGGTTCTCGCCGGCAAGGCGATCCAGCCGCAGGTGCTGGTGACCGACACCTCGCCGCTCAGTTCCAGCGTCACGGTGCTGGGCGAGGCCGCGAGCGCCGCCGGGGGCGCGCGGCTGACCGCGGCGGCCCTGCGGGGGCCGGTCTCGACGCTGGGCGGCGGCCGGGTTCCGCTCACGGAGCGCGGCGACCGCCTCCTCGACGTGATCGCCTCGGCCGGCGGCGTCGCGGCGCCGGTGAACGAGACCTTCGTGCGGCTGTCGCGGGGCCAGACCACCGTGACGGTGCCGCTGATCGCGGTGGTGTCGAACCCGCGCGAGAACATCTACCTGCGCCCCGGCGACACGGTCACGCTGGTGCGCGACCCGCAGACCTTCCTGGCGGTGGGCGCGCTCGGCGCCCAGTCGGAGATCCCGTTCAGCGCCGACGGCATCACCCTGGCGCAGGCCCTCACCAAGGCGCGCGGCCTCTCGGACTTCCAAGCCGATCCGGCCGGCGTCTTCGTGTTCCGCTTCGAGCCGGCGTCGGTGGTGCGCCGCCTGCGCCCGGACAGCCCGCTCCTGACCTCGCCGCAGGTGCCGGTGGTCTACCGGATCAACATGCGCGACCCCAACAGCCTGTTCGTCTCGCAGGCCTTCCGGATGCGCAACCGCGACCTCGTCTACGTGTCCAACGCGCCCTTCACGGAGGTGCAGAAGGTGCTCGGCGTGTTCTCGACGGTGACCTCACCGCTCAGCTCCGCCGCCTCCGTCTACACCACTACCCGGTGACGGCGTCGACGACGCGGATCGGGGCGCCCCGCCGCCAGGCGGCGATCGCCTCGACCGTGTCCTCGTAGAAGATCCGGTAGGTGTCGGCGGTGACGTAGCCGAGATGCGGCGTCAGCACCGCGTTCGGCAGATGGCGCAGCGGGTGGTCCGCCGGCAGCGGCTCGCGGTCGAACACGTCGAGCCCGGCCCGGATGCGGCCCTCGCGCAGGGCCGCGACCAGCGCCGCCTCGTCGACGAGGGGGCCGCGGGCGGTGTTGATCAGCACGGCGCCCGGCCGCATCAGCCCGATCTCGTCCGCGCCGACGATCCCCCGCGTCACGGGCGCCAGCACGAGGTGAAGGCTGACCACGTCCGCCTCCCGGAACAGCGTCTCTCGGGAGACGCCGGCGGCGCCCCCGGCCGCGGCGCGCTCGGGCGTGAGGTTCGGGCTCCAGGCGATCGCCCGCATCCCGAAGGCGGTCCCGATCCGCGCCATCCGGGCGCCGATGCGCCCGAGGCCGACGAGGCCGAGGCATCGCCCGTCGAGCGCCTCCCCGATCGTCTCCTGCCACAGCCCGGCCCGCATCCGGGCGAACTCGGCCGGCAGGTGGCGCAGGCTCGCGAGCATGAGCGCGAAGGCGAGTTCGGCGGTAGCGACGCCCCCGTTCCCGTTGCGGGTATGGCAGGCGGTGACCCCGGCCCGCGCCAGCGCGGCGAAATCGACTGAATGGGTGCGCCCGCCGGTGAACACCACGAGGCGCAGGTTCGGCAGGGCGGCGATCAGCGCCGCGTCGAGCGGCATGCGCTCGCGCATCAGGCAGAGCACCGCGTAGGGCGCGAGCCGGGCGGCCGCCTCCGCGGCCGGGACCGGCGCGTCGAAGACATCGACCGCGACGTCGGATCCGAGGCCCGTCCAGTCGGCGAGCCCGGCGGCGGCCCGCTGGTAGTCATCGAGCACCGCGACCCGGATCCGTTCCCGCTCGGCCATCTCGGTCTCCCCGCAGATCGTGGGATCTCCTTTACGATTCGCGGGCGGATCCGGTCCAGCCTCCGGCCGCGTGTGCTATGCTGGCAGGCGGCGGCCGGGCGCGGCAGGATCTCGCGGCGCGCAGGACGCCGCGGACAGGACGGCGCCGGCATGCTATGGGCGCGGCGGTCTCGGAGGACGGTGTCGGTGCGTGAGCGTGCGGGACGGGCTGCGGGGATGCCGGGGCGGACGGTGTCCGGCCGAAGGCGTGCAGGATGTCTCCGCGCCTGTCTCCTGAGTGCCGCCGCCCTCTTCGCCCTGCCCGCCTCGGCGGAGGTGGTGGTGGGCGTGGCCGTGCCGCGGACCGGACCGGTGGCGGCGATCGGCGAGCAGGTGCTCCAGGGCGTGCAGGCGGCCGTGAAGGAGGCCAACAGCCATGGCGGCCTCGCCGGGGAGACGATCGTCCTCGACGTGCAGGACGACGGCTGCGAGCCGGGCCAGGCCATCGAGGTGGCCGAGCGCTTCGTGCAGGCCGGGATCGGCCTCGTGGTCGGGCATGTCTGCTCCAGCGCGTCACTGGCGGCATCCGACGTCTACGCGGCCAAGGGCGTGGTGATGATCAGCCCGGCGTCGAATGCCGCGCGCCTGACGGACCGGGGCCTGCCCACGATCTTCCGGGTCTCCGGGCGCGAGGACGACCAGGGCCGGCTCTCGGCGACGATCCTGGCGGAGCGCTTCCGGGACAAGAAGATCGCGATCCTCTACGACGACACCCCGCTCTCGCGCAGCCTCGCGGATTCGACCAAGGCCAACCTGAACAAGATCGGCCAGAACGAGGCCCTGTTCGCGGCGATCGTGCCCGGCCAGACCGACGACGCGGCGCTGATCAAGCGGCTGCAGACGGCCGGGATCGAGGTGGTCTATTACGGCGGCCACTACCAGGAGATGGGCAAGCTGGTGCGCGCCGCCGCCGAGCAGGGCTACCGTCCGCAATGGTTCGGCACCTCGGGCATCGCCACCAAGGAATTCGGCACGCTGGCCGGGTCGGCCAGCAACGGCGTGCTGATGACCTTCAACCCGGATCTGCGCCGCAAGCCGGAGGCCGCCACGGCGGTGAAGGCCCTGCAGGCGGACGGGATCGATCCGGGCGGCTTCGTGCTCTACGGCTACGCGGCCCTGCAGGCGCTGGTTGAGGCGGGCAACTTCGCCCATTCCACCGACCCGAAGACGATCGCCGAGACGCTCCACGCGGAGCGCTTCACCCTCGTGCTCGGCAACGTCGGCTTCGACCAGAAGGGCGACGTGACGGCCCCGGGCTACGTGCTCTACGTCTGGCGCGACGGGGCCTTCACCTACGCGAATTGAGGAGCGGAGTTTGTCCTCTCGCTCTCCACCCTTTTCCGGACGACTGCAGCGGGAGCGGAAGGAGATCCGGAAACCAGCGCGAGAATCGCCGCGAAGCGGCTCCGCATGCTAGGAACGGTTCTGACGGACGGACGCTTCGCGGAGTCTTGCGCTGGTTTCCGGGTCGCATTCCGCTGTCGCTGCATGCGCCCGGAAAAGGGCTGGAAGGCGCGTCGAATTCCTCGCCTTCCCGGCGCCGACGATCATATCCGCCGAGGGGGAGGTGTTCTCCCGCTCCCCCTGCCGCTCCTCACCCCTTGGGCAGCCGCGCCTCGGTCGCGGCGATCAGCGTGCACAGAGCCACGATCTCGGCCGCCGCCTCGACCTCCGCGAGGCTCGGATAGGAGGGAGCGAGGCGCAGCAGGCTGTCGCGCGGGTCGCGGCCGTAAGGATGGGTCGCGCCCGCGGGCGTGAGCGCCAGCCCGGTCGCGGCGGCGAGGTCCACCACCCGGGTCGCGCAGCCCTCCGGCACTTCGAGCAGGATGAAGTAGCCGCCCTCCGGCTCGCTCCAGCGCGCCGCGCCGCTGCCGCCGAGGTCCCGCTCCAGCACCGCCGTGACCGCCCGGAACTTCGGCGCCAGCAGGCGGCGATGACCGTCCATCAGCGCCTCCAGGGCGCCCTCGCGGGCGAGGAAGCGGGCGTGCCGGAGCTGGTTGAGCTTGTCCGGCCCGATGCTGCGCTTGCCGGCATTGGCGAGGTACCAGCGGATGTTCGCCGGCGAGGCGGCCAGGAAGGCGAGGCCGGCGCCGGCCAGCGTCACCTTCGAGGTCGAGGCGAAGACGATCGGGCGGTCGGCCTGCCCGGACGCGGCGGCCGCCTCCAGCACGTTGCGCAGCACCGGCCGGCGCTCGGTGAGGTGGTGCAGCGCGTAGGCGTTGTCCCAGAACAGCCGGAAATCCGGGGCGCCCGCCGCCATCCCGGCCAGGCGCGCGACGGTCTCGTCCGAATAGATCTCACCGCCCGGGTTCGAATAGAGCGGGACGCACCACATCCCCTTCACGCGCGGGTCGCGGACGCGGTCCTCGACCACGGCGAGGTCCGGGCCGGACGGCGTCATCGGCACGGGCTCCATGACGATGCCGTAGGTCTCGCACAAGGCGAAGTGCCGGTCGTAGCCCGGGACCGGGCAGAGGAAGCGGATCTCGCCCTCGCGCGACCACGGCCCCGCGCCGCCCGGCACGCCCTTGAGCAGCGCGTAGACGAGGCAATCGTGCATGACCGCCAAGCTGGAATTGTTGCCGGCGACGACCTGCTCGGGCGGGGCGCCGAGCACCGGCGCGAAGAGCCGCCGCACCTCCCCGAGCCCCTGCAGGCCGCCGTAATTGCGGGCGTCCTCGCCGGATTCGGTGACGTGGTCGCGGTTCCCCGGCAGCGCGAGCAGGCCCTCCGAGAGGTCGAGCTGCTCGGGCGCGGGCTTGCCGCGGGTCATGTCGAGCTTCAGCCCCCTTGCCCTGAGGGCGTCGTGGCGATCGCGCAGGCGGGTCAGCGATTCCCGCAGGGCCTCGGGGGAAAGATCGGACAGCGGCGTCATCGGTGGAGCTCGATGTTGAATCGGGGCGAGCCTCGCGCCCGCGCCGATAGGCGTCAACCCGCGTCACCCGGCGGGCGGGCGCGGCGAAGCTGCGCCGCGCAAGAAAAAACGGCGGCCCCGAAGGACCGCCCGTCATCGACGATGGCCTGCGCTCACTCGGCCGCTTCGTCGACCACCTGGGTCGGGCCCGAATCCTTGCCCCGGGCGTCGACGTCGCGGTCCACGAACTCGATCACGGCGAGCGGGGCGTTGTCGCCGTAGCGGAAGCCCGCCTTCATGATGCGGCAATAGCCGCCCGGCCGGCCCTGGTAGCGCGGCCCGAGCACGTCGAACAGCTTGCGCACCATGGCCTCGTCGCGGATCTGCGCGATGGCCTGGCGGCGGGCGTGCAGGTCGCCGCGCTTGCCGAGGGTGACGAGCTTCTCGACCACCGGACGCAGGTCCTTGGCCTTCGGCAGGGTGGTGACGATCTGCTCGTGCTTGATCAGCGCGGCCGAGAGGTTGGCGAACATCGCCTTGCGGTGCTCGACCGTCCGGTTGAAGCGGCGGCCCCGAAATCCGTGACGCATGGCTGTCTCCATTGATTGTCGGCCGCCGTGCCACGGGCCGGCCGGTCTTCGTTCGTCTGAGCGAATGGTGAGGGGCGAAGGGCGAACGGGGCCGGGCCCCGGGATCACCGGATCGCCCCTCTCGATGAGCCTCGTGAGGCTCATCGAGAGGGGCGCGGGGAGCGGCGCGGGAAAACCCCCATGCGCCACTCCCCCATCGCCATCCGCCTAGTAGTGCTCCTCGAAGCGCTTGGCGAGATCCTCGATGTTCTCCGGCGGCCAGCCGGGGACGTCCATGCCGAGGTGCAGGCCCATGGCGGCGAGCACCTCCTTGATCTCGTTGAGCGACTTGCGGCCGAAGTTCGGCGTGCGCAGCATCTCGGCTTCCGTCTTCTGGATCAGGTCGCCGATATAGACGATGTTGTCGTTCTTCAGGCAGTTCGCCGAACGGACCGACAGCTCGAGCTCGTCCACCTTCTTGAGCAGGGCCGGATTGAAGGGGAGCTGCGGCGCGAGCGGGGCGGCTTCCTCCTTCCGGGGCTCCTCGAAGTTCACGAAGATCTGGAGCTGGTCCTGGATGATGCGGGCCGCGTAGGCCAGGGCGTCCTCGGGCGAGACCGCGCCGTTGGTCTCGACCGTCATGGTCAGCTTGTCCTTGTCGAGATCCTGGCCCTCGCGGGTGTTCTCGATGCGGTAGGACACCTTGGTGACCGGCGAGAACAGCGCGTCGACCGGGATCAGGCCGATCGGCGCGTCCTCGGGACGGTTGCGCTCGGCCGCGACGTAGCCCTTGCCGGTGGCGACCGTGAACTCCATCCGGATCTCGGCGCCCTCGTCGAGCGTGCAGAGCACGAGGTCGGGGTTGAGGATCTGGATGTCGCCGATCGTCCCGATGTCGCCCGCCGTGACCAGGCCCGGGCCGGTCTTGCGGAGCGTCATGCGCTTGGGCGCGTCGCTGTTCGAGCGGATCGCGATGGTCTTGATGTTGAGGACGATGTCGGTGACGTCCTCGCGCACGCCCGGGATCGACGAGAACTCGTGCAGCACGCCGTCGATGTGCACCGAGGTCACCGCCGCGCCCTGGAGCGAGGACAGCAGCACGCGGCGCAGCGCGTTGCCGAGCGTCGTGCCGAAGCCGCGCTCCAGCGGCTCGGCGACCACGGTCGCGACGCGCTTCGGGTCGTGCCCGGGAACGACTTCGAGCTTGTTCGGCTTGATCAGCTCTTGCCAGTTCTTCTGAATCACCACGTTCACACCTCTCGTCGACCTGTCGGGCCAGAGCCCGCGCCCGGCCAGCCCGCGACTCGTCCTGAACACTGTCGATACGCCCGGGGGAGCGGAGCGGTCAGGACGCCGCTCGAACGCTCCCGGAAGCCCTCAACGGCGAAGCCCAGCGTCCTTCGCAGGACGCCGGGCACCCGTTCGCAGATCCCGACCGCCGCCCCCTCGGGCGCGCGAGCAGGAGAATCGCAATCAGACCCGGCGGCGCTTGCGCGGGCGGCAGCCGTTGTGCGGGATCGGCGTCACGTCGCGGATCGAGGTGACGGTGAAGCCCGCGGCCTGGAGCGCGCGCAGCGCCGATTCACGGCCCGAACCGGGGCCGGACACCTCGACCTCGAGGGTGCGCATGCCGTGCTCGGCGGCCTTGCGGCCGGCATCCTCGGCCGCGACCTGGGCGGCGTAGGGGGTCGACTTGCGCGAGCCCTTGAAGCCCATCGCGCCGGCCGACGACCACGAGATCGTGTTGCCCTGCGCGTCCGTGATGGTGATCATCGTGTTGTTGAACGACGCGTTCACGTGCGCGACGCCGGAGACGATATTCTTGCGTTCGCGACGGCGGACGCGGGTTGCTTCCTTGGCCATGTTCTCTTTCGATCCTTCAGGCGCGCCCGTCGTGCCAGGCGCTCGGGACGGGGCGGAGCGGGCGGCGTCTCAGGCGCCCCCGCGGGGTGCGGGAAGCGGGCCGGTGCCCCTCTTCCCGCGGCGAATCACTTCTTCTTGCCGGCGATCGGCTTCGCCTTGCCCTTGCGGGTGCGGGCGTTGGTGTGGGTGCGCTGGCCGCGGACCGGCAGGCCGCGGCGGTGCCGCAGGCCGCGGTAGCAGCCGAGATCCATCAGGCGCTTGATGTTCATCGCGACTTCGCGGCGCAGGTCGCCCTCGACGATGTAGTCGCGGTCGATGGCCTCGCGGATCTGCAGCACCTCGGCGTCGGTGAGCTGGTTCACGCGCCGCTCGGCCGGGATCCCGACCTTCTCGGTGATCTCCTCGGCCTTCTTGGGGCCGATGCCGTGGATGTACTGGAGCGCGATGACGACGCGCTTGTTGGTCGGGATGTTGACGCCTGCGATACGGGCCACGGGGTAGCTCTCCATTGCGTCCGGGGCATCAGCCCTCTCGGACGATCTCGTGTGATGATGCGCGCGTCCGGTGGAGCCCGGCCCCTGCGCGCCGTCCCGACGGCAAATCGGCCCGAGCGGCCTCCGAGGAGGCGCGCCGGGCCGTCCATGTCTGAACGAAGGAGGGTCGCCTAGCGCGGACGCACCGGCTTGTCAACCGGCATGTCCGCTTCTCCATCAGGCGGAGACCGGCTGGAGGCCGCGCAGGAGCCCGTCGAGCTCGCGGGTGACGTCCTCGATCGGCGCCATGCCGTCGATCGGCCGCAGCAGCCCCGTGCCCGCATAGTACTGCGACAGCGGCGCGGTCTGGGTCCGATAGGCGTCGAGCCGGGTCTTGAACACCTCCGGCGTGTCGTCCTTGCGGACCGCCTCGCCCCGGGCGAGGGTCTCGGCCGCCCGCTTCTCGATGCGCCCGACCAGGGCCGCCTCGTCGACCTTGAACTCGATCACGGCGTCGAGGGACAGGCCCTTGCCGGCGAGGAGCGCGTCGAGGGCCTTGGCCTGCGCCACCGTCCGCGGGAAGCCGTCGAGGATGAAGCCCCGGCGCGCGTCCGGCTCCTCGATGCGGTCGCCCACGATGCCGATCACCACCTCGTCCGGCACCAGCCCGCCGCTCTCCATGATGCTCTTCGCCTGGAGGCCCACCGGCGTCCCGGCCGCCACCGCGGCGCGCAGCATGTCGCCCGTCGACAGCTGGGGGATCCCGAACCGCTCGACGATCCGCGCCGACTGCGTGCCCTTCCCGGCGCCCGGCGGCCCGAGGAGAATGATCCGCATAACCTGTCTCTCCCATGCGCCCCGGGCTCGTTGGCCTCCGCCCGGGCACCGCTTGTTCTAGAACGCCGCGACGGTTGGCACCATCCGGGCGGCCCCTCCCCGCTCGGCGGCGAATCGGCGGCCCCGCGATGATGATCGGTGCGGCCGGAGAGGGAAACCCACCCGGCCCCCGACAAAGGACTAACGGCGGCGGGCGCCCCGCAGCTTCGCCTTCTTGACCAATCCCTCATACTGGTGAGCCAGCAGATGGCCGTGGACCTGCGCCACCGTATCCATCGTCACCGAGACGACGATCAACAGAGAGGTGCCGCCGAAGTAGAAGGGAAGCGACGCGTAGGAGACCAGGATCTCCGGGATCAGGCAGATCAACGTGAGGTAGATGGCGCCGATGACGGTGATGCGGCTCAACACCTTGTCGATGTATTCGGCGGTGCGCTCGCCGGGACGGATGCCGGGGATGAAGCCGCCATGCTTCTTGAGGTTGTCCGCCGTCTCCTGCGGGTTGAACACGACCGCGGTGTAGAAGAAGGCGAAGAACACGATCAGCGCGGCGTAGAGCACCATGTAGAGGGGCCGGCCGTGGCCCAGGTAGGTCGCCATGGTGGCGATGATGCCGGTGCCGCTCGGGTCGGTCTGGAAGCTCGCGGCGGTGGCGGGCAGCAGGAGCAGCGAGGAGGCGAAGATCGGCGGGATCACGCCGGGCGTGTTCAGCTTGAGCGGCATGAACGAGGTCTGGCCCTCGTACATGCGGTTGCCGACCTGGCGCTTGGGGTAGTTGATCAGGAGCCGGCGCTGCGCGCGCTCCATGAACACGATGAAGTAGACGACCGCGGCCGCCATCACGGCGACGCCGAGGATCACCGCGGTCGAGAGTGCGCCCTGGCGCCCGAGTTCCAGCGTGCCGGCGATGGCCGAGGGCAGGTGCGCGACGATGCCCGCGAAGATGATCAGCGAGGAGCCGTTGCCGATGCCCCGCGAGGTGATCTGCTCGCCGATCCACATCAGGAACAGGGTGCCGCCGGTCAGCGTGATCACCGTCGAGATGGCGAAGAACATCCCCGGATCCTGGACGATCCCGCCGGAGCTCTGCAGCCCGACCGCGATGCCCCAGGCCTGGAACACGGCCAGCACCACCGTCAGGTAGCGCGTGTACTGGTTGAGCACCTTGCGGCCCGACTCGCCCTCCTTCTTCAGCGCCTCCAGACTCGGCAGGACCGAGGTGAGGAGCTGGATGATGATGGAGGCCGAGATGTAGGGCATGATGTTGAGCGCGAAGATCGCCATGCGCTCGACCGCCCCGCCCGAGAACATGTTGAACAGGCCGAGCACGCCGCCCTGCGCGTTGGCGAAGCTGTGCCGCAGGGCCTCCGGGTCGATCCCTGGCAGCGGGATGTAGGTCCCGAGCCGGTAGACGATGAGGGCGCCCAGGGTGAACCAGATGCGCTTCTTGAGCTCGTCCGCCTTGGCGATGGCGCCGAAGTTCAGGTTGGCGGCGAGCTGCTCGGCTGCAGAGGCCATGTGGTGGTCCTTGGAGGGATCGGCGGCGACGAATCGCGCTCAGAAACAAGGACGGCGGCCTCGCGCTGCACGCACGGGCCGCCGCCGCTCTCGCTCGACTTAAGGTCTGCGTTAGGCCGACGCAACCGCGCCGTCGGTCGCGGCGAGCGACTGCGTGACGGTGCCGCCGGCCTTCTCGATGGCCGCGACCGCCGACTTCGACGCGCGAGCCACCTGGAAGGTCAGCGTCGCCGAGAGCTCGCCGACGCCCAGGATCTTCACGCCGTCGCGCACCCGCGACACCACGCCCGCCGCGACCAGCGCCTCGACGGTGACCGGGGCGCTCGGATCGAGCCGGCCGGCATCGACCGCCTGCTGGATGCGGCCGACATTGACCTCGTTGAGGTCGGTCGCCCCCGGGTTGTTGAAGCCGCGCTTCGGCAGGCGCCGATGCAGCGGCATCTGACCGCCCTCGAAGCCCTTGATGGCGACGCCGGTCCGGGCCTTCTGACCCTTCACGCCGCGCCCCGCGGTCTTGCCCTTGCCCGACCCGATGCCGCGTCCGACGCGCATCCGGTCCTTCGTCGCGCCCTCGTTGTCGCGAATTTCATTCAGCTTCATGACGCCCTCCTCACGCCGCGTCGTCGAGGACGCGCACGAGGTGATGCACCTTCGCGATCATGCCGCGCACGGACGGGTTGTCCGGGAGCTCGGCGATGCGGTGGAGCTTGTTCAGCTTGAGGCCGATCAGCGTCTGGCGCTGGGTGGCCTCGCGGCGGATCGGCGAGCCGATCTGCTGAACCCGCACGGTCTTCTCTGCCATGCCTGCCTCCTCACGCCGCATCGGCCGAATCGCCGCCGGACTCGGCGTCGCGACGGCGGGCCTGCAGCGCCGACACCTTCAGACCGCGGCGAGCGGCGACCGACCGCGGCGAGTCCTCGCGCTTGAGCGCGTCGAAGGTGGCGCGGATGAGATTGTACGGGTTCGACGAGCCGAGGGACTTCGCCACCACGTCCTGCATGCCCACCGACTCGAAGACGGCGCGCATCGGGCCGCCCGCGATGATGCCGGTCCCCTGGGGGGCGGCGCGCAGGATGACCTTGCCGGCGCCGTGACGGCCGGCGACGTCGTGGTGCAGGGTGCGGCCCTCGCGAAGGGCGACGCGGATCAGGCCGCGCTTGGCCGCCTCGGTGGCCTTGCGGATCGCCTCCGGCACCTCGCGGGCCTTGCCGTGGCCGAAGCCGACGCGACCCTTCTGGTCGCCCACGACGACGAGCGCCGCGAAGCCGAAGCGACGGCCGCCCTTCACCACCTTGGCGACGCGGTTGATGTGGACGAGCTTGTCCACGAACTCGCTGTCGCGCTCCTCGCGGTCGTCGCGGCGACGACCCTCACGTTCACGTGCCATCAGATCACTTCCGGTTCACTGGCGCGGGCGGCGGTCCCGCTCGCATGATTGTTGGTTCCGCCGAGGTGCGGGGCACGGATCCGTGCCCCGCCCGGATCAGAAGTCCAGGCCGCCCTCGCGGGCCGCGTCGGCCAGCGCCTTGACGCGGCCGTGGTAGAGGTAGCCCGAGCGGTCGAAGATCACCTTGGTGACCCCGGCCGCCTTGGCGCGCTCCGCCACGAGCTTGCCGACCTCGACGGCGGCCGCCTTGTCGGCGCCGGTCTTGAGGCGGGCGCGCAGGTCCTTCTCCAGGGTCGACGCCGCGGCGAGCGTGCGCCCGCTCGCGTCGTCGATGACCTGGACATAGATCTGCTTCGAGGAGCGGAAGACCGAGAGGCGCGGACGGCCATTCGCCGCCGCGCGGATCGCCCGGCGGACGCGCGCGCGGCGCCGGTCGAGCAGGTCGATTTTGCGAGACATCGTCGGCCGCCCTTACTTCTTCTTGCCTTCCTTGCGGAAGATGAATTCGCCCGCGTACTTCACGCCCTTGCCCTTGTAGGGCTCGGGACCGCGATATTCGCGGATCTCCGCGGCGATCTGGCCGACGCGCTGCTTGTCGATGCCGGCCACGATGATCTCGACCGGACGCGGGGTCGTGATCGTGATCCCGGCCGGGATCTCGTACTCGATGTCGTGGCTGTAGCCGAGCGACAGCTTGAGCACCTTGCCGGCGACCGCGGCGCGGTAACCGACGCCGTTGATCTCCAGCTTCTTCTCGAAGCCCTTCGTCACCCCCTCGATGAGGTTGGCGACCTGGGCCCGCGAGAGGCCCCACATCGCGCGGGCCTCCTTGGTCTGGCTGCGGGGCTGGACCGAGATCTGGCCGTCGGCCTGGCTGACCTCGACCTGATCGGGCACGCGGAAGGACAGTTCGCCCTTCGAGCCCTTGATCTTCACGTTCTGGCCGTCGACGGTGGCGGTGACGCCGGCCGGCACGGCCACGGGCTTCTTGCCTACGCGGGACATGTTCGTCTCTCCTGGTCGGGCGTCCGCAGGTCAGAAGACCTTGCAGAGCACCTCGCCGCCGACGTTGCGCTCGCGCGCCTCGTGGTCGGCCATGACGCCCATCGGAGTGGACACGATGGTGATGCCCAGGCCGTCGGCGACGCGCGGCAGGGTATCGACCGACGAATAGACCCGGCGGCCGGGCTTCGAGACGCGCTCGATCGAGCGGATCACGGGCTGGCCGTCATGGTACTTGAGCTCGATCGCGAACTCGGTGCGACCGTTGCCGTAATCGGTGGTCGCGTAGTCGCGGATGTAGCCCTCGGACTTCAGCACGTCGAGGACGCGGGCGCGGAGCTTGGAGCCCGGCGTCTGCACCACGTTGCGGCGGCGCTGCTGACCGTTGCGGATGCGGGTGAGCATATCGCCCACGGGATCGGTGATCATCGGTTGCGCCCTCCCCTCACCAGCTGGACTTCACGAGGCCCGGGATCATCCCGCGCGAGCCGAGGTCGCGCAGCGCGACACGCGAGATGCCGAGCTTGCGGTAATAGGCCCGGGGACGACCGGTCATCGCGCAGCGATTGCGGATGCGGGTGGGGTTCGCGTTGCGGGGCAGTTCCGCCAGCTTGAGGCGCGCCTCGAAGCGGTCCTCCATCGGCAGCGACTCGTCGTTCGCCGTCGACAGCAACTCCTCGCGCTTGGCCGCGAAGCGCTTCACCAGCGCCACGCGCTGCTTGTTCTTCTCGATCTTGCTCTTCTTCGCCATCTCAATGTCTCTCCGGTTGCCGCGTCTGAGGGGCTCAGCGCCCGCTCACTGCCGGAACGGGAAGTTGAAGTGCTTGAGCAGGGCGCGGGCCTCGGCATCGGTCTTCGCCGTCGTGGTGACGACGACGTCCATGCCCCAGGCATTCTGCGCCTTGTCGTAGTTGATCTCCGGGAACACGAGGTGCTCGCGGAGGCCGAGCGCGTAGTTGCCGCGCCCGTCGAACGACTTCGGGTTCAGGCCGCGGAAATCGCGCACGCGCGGCAGCGCGATGGTGATCAGCCGGTCCATGAACTCGTACATGCGCTGGCGGCGCAGGGTGACCTTGCAGCCGATCGGCATGTTCTCGCGGACCTTGAAGGTCGCGATCGCCTTGCGGGCCCGGGTGATGACCGGCTTCTGGCCGGCGATCAGGCCGAGATCCTCGGCGGCCACGGTCGCCTTCTTGGAGTCCTGCGTCGACTCGCCGACGCCCATGTTGATCGTGATCTTCTCGATCGTGGGCACCTGCATGGGGTTCGTGTAACCGAACTCCTCGATCATCTTCGCACGCACGACCTCGTCGTAGTGCTTCTTGAGCCGCGGCGTGTAGCCGTCCTTGCGCGCCTCAGCCATCGATCAGATCTCCCGAGCGCTTCGCGAAGCGCACCTTGCGTCCGTCCTCCAGGATGCGGAACCCGACCCGCGTCGGCTGCCCGTCCTTGGGATCGGCGACCGCGAGGTTCGACAGGTCGATCGACGCCTCCTTCGAGACGATGCCGGCCTCCTGCGTCTGGGTCTGGCGCTGGTGACGCTTGACGAGGTTGATCCCGCGGACGAGGGCGCGGCCCTCCTTCGGCATCACCTGGATCACTTCGCCGGAGCGGCCCTTGTCGCGCCCGGTCAGGACGACGACCTTGTCGCCCTTCTTCACCTTGGCGGCCATTACAGCACCTCCGGGGCCAGCGAGATGATCTTCATGTGGTTGCGCGCGCGCAGCTCGCGCGGCACCGGTCCGAAGATGCGGGTCCCGATCGGCTCCTTCTGGTTGTTGATCAGCACCGCCGCGTTGCGGTCGAAGCGGATCACCGACCCGTCGGGACGGCGCACGTCCTTGGCCGTGCGAACGACGACCGCCTTCATGACGTCGCCCTTCTTCACGCGGCCGCGCGGAATCGCCTCCTTCACCGACACCACGATGATGTCGCCGACACCGGCGTACTTGCGCTTGGATCCGCCGAGCACCTTGATGCACATCACGCGACGCGCACCGGAATTGTCGGCGACGTCCAGATTCGTTTGCATCTGGATCACGGCCCAACACCCTTTCCTTGTTTCAGGCAGGTCTCCGCGCCGCGGGCTTGCGGCACGGACGGCAGCCTGATGGGGATCTGACGTCCCCAGCATTGAAACGACCGCGCTGCGGCGGTGAGGCCGGCGCGGTCAACGATCGCGACGATGGGCGCGAGCACCCGTCTGCTGTCGTGGAGGCCGGTCGGTTACACCGGTTCGGCCTCGAACACAAGCGGTTTTCCCGCCATCATGGCTTTTGAAAGAGGCGCGCGATGCCCTCTCCCCGTTTGGGAGAGGGCATCGCGCCTCATCCTCGACGATCCGGCCCGAGGCTCACGCCTCGGCGGTCGCCGCCACCTCGGCCCCGCCCTCGACCAGGCGCCAGGTCTTGAGCTTGGAGAACGGCCGCGACTCCTCGATGAACACCGTCTGGCCGACCTTGGCCGCGTTGTTCTCGTCGTGGGCGTGGTAGTTCTTCGACCGGCGAACGGTCTTCTTCATGACCGGGTGGGTGAAGCGGCGCTCCACCTTGACCACGATCGTCTTGTCCTGCTTGTCGCTGACCACGACGCCCTGCAGCACGCGCTTCGGCATGGGTCTCTCTCCTTAGCCTTGCGCCGCCTGCAGCGTCTTGCGACGCTGCAGCGTGCGGACACGGGCGATGTCGCGACGCACCTCGCGGATGCGCGCAACGTTCTCGAGCTGCCCCGTCGCCCGCTGGAAGCGCAGGTTGAACTGCTCCTTCTTCAGGTTGACGAGTTCCTCGCCGAGCTGATCGGGCGACATCGCGCTCAGATCAGACACTCGCTGACTCGACTTCATGATGCCTTCTCCCTCAATCCGCGATGCGCTGGATGAAGCGCGTGCGGACCGGCAGCTTGGCGGCCCCGAGGCGCAGCGCCTCGCGGGCGATGTCCTCGGCGACGCCGTCGATCTCGAACATGACCCGGCCGGGATGGACGCGGGCCGCCCAGTACTCGGGCGAGCCTTTTCCTGAGCCCATCCGGACCTCGGTCGGCTTCTGGGTCACGGGGACGTCCGGGAAAATCCGGATCCACACGCGGCCCTGACGCTTCATCTCGCGGGTGATCGCGCGGCGGGCCGCCTCGATCTGGCGCGCCGTGACGCGCTCGGGCTCCAGGGCCTTGAGGCCGTAGGACCCGAAGTTCAGGTCGGTTCCGCCCTTCGCGAAGCCGTGGATGCGGCCCTTGAACTGCTTGCGGAACTTCGTCTTCTTGGGTTGCAGCATGGCTGTCTCTCAGTCTCTCCGGGCGCTCGCGTCAGGCCGCGTCGCGCCCGCCGCGATCGCCGCGGTCGCCCCGCTCGCGATCCCGGTCGCCACGCTCACCGCGCTCACGGTCGCGACGCCCGCCGGAACGGCCGCCCTCTTCCAGAGCCCGCTTGTCCTGCGCCATCGGGTCGTGCTCGAGGATCTCGCCCTTGAACACCCAGACCTTGATCCCGCAGGTGCCGTAGGTGGTGAAGGCCGTCGCCGTGCCGTAATCGACGTCGGCGCGCAGGGTGTGCAGCGGCACCCGGCCCTCGCGGTACCATTCCAGGCGCGCGATCTCGGCCCCGCCGAGGCGGCCCGAGCAGTTGATACGGATGCCCTCGGCGCCGAGACGCATCGCCGACTGCACGGCGCGCTTCATGGCGCGCCGGAAGGCGACGCGGCGCTCGAGCTGCTGGGCGATCGAGTCGGCGACCAGCGTCGCGTCGATCTCGGGCTTGCGCACCTCGACGATGTTGATCGTCACGTCGGCCTTGGTCATCGTGCCGACGAGCTTGCGCAGCTTCTCGATGTCCGCGCCCTTCTTGCCGATCACCACGCCCGGACGACCCGAGTGGATGGTGACGCGGCACTTCCGGTGCGGGCGCTCGATGACGATCTTCGAGACCGCCGCCTGCTTCAGCTGCTTCATCAGCGCCTGGCGGATGGCGACGTCCTCGTGCATGAGGCGGGCGTACTCGCCCTTGTTCGCGTACCAGCGCGAGTCCCAGGTCCGGTTGATGCCGAGCCGGAGACCGATCGGATTGACTTTCTGTCCCATCGTTTCCTCCTCAGGCGGCCTCGACCCGGACCTCACGCACCACGATGGTGAGGTTCGAGAACGGCTTCAGGATGCGGGCGCCACGGCCGCGGGCGCGGGCGTGGAAGCGCTTCAGGACCAGCGCCTTGCCGACGTAGGCCTCCTTGACGACGAGATCGTCGACGTCGAGGTCGTGATTGTTCTCCGCGTTCGCGATCGCGCTCTCAAGGCACTTCTTGACCTCGACCGCGATGCGCTTGCGCGAGAACTGCAGGTCGGCGAGCGCGGTCGCGACCTTCTTGCCCCGGATCAGCTGCGCCACGAGGTTGAGCTTCTGCGGGCTGACGCGCAGCATGCGCGCGACGGCCTTCGCCTCGTTCTCCGGGAGCGCGCGGGGTGCTGCTGCCTTGCCCATCTTAGCGCCTCTTCGCCTTCTTGTCGGCCGCGTGACCGTGGAAGGTCCGGGTCGGCGAGAACTCGCCGAACTTGTGCCCGACCATCTCCTCGGAGACGTAGACCGGAATGTGCTTCTGCCCGTTGTAGACCCCGAAGGTCAGGCCAACGAACTGCGGGAGGATCGTGGAGCGGCGGCTCCAGATCTTGATGACCTCGGCGCGGGTCGAACCGCGGGCGGTCTCCGCCTTCTTGAGGAGGTAGCCGTCGATGAACGGCCCCTTCCAGATTGAACGTGCCATGGCGCGAAGCCCTTACTTCTTGCGGTTGTGGCGGCTCGACACGATGAACGTGTCGGTGCGCTTGTTCGAGCGGGTCTTCTTGCCCTTGGTCGGGAAGCCCCAGGGGGTGACCGGGTGACGGCCGCCCGAGGTGCGGCCCTCGCCGCCGCCGTGCGGGTGATCGATCGGGTTCATCGCGACGCCGCGGTTGTGCGGGCGCCGGCCGAGCCAGCGCTTGCGCCCCGCCTTGCCGAGCGAGATGTTCATGTGGTCGGGGTTCGAGACCGCGCCCACCGTCGCGTAGCACTGGCCGTGCACGAGGCGCTGCTCGCCCGAGTTCAGGCGCAGCGTCACGTAGCCCTGGTCGCGGCCGACGATCTGGGCGTAGTTGCCCGCCGAGCGCGCGATCGCCCCGCCCTTGCCGATCTTCAGCTCGACATTGTGGACGATCGTGCCCACCGGCATGTTGCCGATCGGCATGGCGTTGCCCGGCTTGATGTCGACGGACGCGCCCGACACCACCTTGTCGCCGGCCTTCACCCGCTGCGGCGCCAGGATGTAGCTCTGCGCACCGCCCTCGTAGGTCACGAGCGCGATGAAGGCGGTGCGGTTGGGATCGTACTCGATCCGCTCCACGGTCCCGACCTTGCCGGCGTGCTCGCGCCGCTTGAAGTCGACGTTGCGCAAAGTGCGCTTGTGGCCGCCGCCGCGGAACCGCACGGTCACGCGGCCGAGGTTGTTGCGCCCGCCCGAGGAGCTCTTGCCCTCGGTCAGCGCCTTCACCGGCTTGCCCTTGTAGAGCTCGGACCGGTCCACGATCACGAGCTGGCGAAGGCTCGGCGTGACCGGCTTGAATGTCTTCAAAGCCATCGTCGTGTTCCCTTAACGCCGTTCCGTCACAGCCCGGTCGTGACGTCGATCGTCTGGCCCTCTTCGAGGGTCACGATCGCCTTCTTCACGTCCGAACGCTGGCCGCGCTGACCGCGGAACATCTTCGTCTTGCCCTTGGTGACGAGCGTGTTGACGCTCTTCACCTTGACCTCGAACAGCTTCTCGACCGCTTCCTTGATCTGCGGCTTGGTGGCCTTCGGGGCGACCCGGAAGACGACCTTGTTCAGCTCCGAGAGGTTGGTGGCCTTCTCGGTGATCACCGGAGAAACGATCACGTCGTAGTGGCGCGGATCCGCACTCATTTGAAACGCGCCTCCAGCGCATCGACCGCCGCGCGCGTCAGGACGAGCTTGTCGCGCCGCAGGATGTCGTAGACGTTGATGCCCTGCACCGGCAGGACGTCGATGGACGGCAGGTTGCGCGCCGCCCGGCCGAAGTTCTCGTCCACCTCGGCGCCGCCGATGATGAGGGCGTTCGACCAGCCGAGCTTGCCGAAGCGCTCCTTGAGGGCCTTCGTCTTGCCGTCCTCGAGCCGCACGTCGTCGACGATCACCAGCGACGCATCACGCACCTTGGCCGAGAGCGCGTGCCGGAGCGCCAGAGCGCGCACCTTCTTGGGCAGGTCGTGGGCGTGGGAGCGCACCACAGGCCCGAAGGCCCGGGCGCCGCCGCGGAACTGCGGGGCCGAGGCCGCGCCGTGACGGGCGTTGCCGGTGCCCTTCTGCTTGTACATCTTCTTGGTGGTCCGGCTGATCTCGGACCGGGTCTTGACCTTGTGGGTGCCGGCCTGGCGCTTGGCCAGCTGCCAGCGCACGCAGCGCTGCAGCAGATCGGCGCGGGGCTCGAGCCCGAAGATGGCCTCGTTGACCTCGACCGAGCCGGCCTCGGCGCCGTCGAGCGTCGTGATCTCGAACTTCATCACGCGTTCTCCTCAGCAGCCGGAGCCTCCGGGGCGGGGGCGTCGGGGGCCGCGGCGGGAGCCGAGCCGTTGGCCTGCTCGCGGAACTTGCCCGGGATCGGCGCCTCGGCCGGCAGCTTGCGCTTCACCGCGTCGCGGATCTGGATCCAGCCGCCGGCGACGCCGGGGACCGCACCCTCGACCAGGATCAGGCCGCGCTCCGGATCCGTGCGCACGACGCGCAGGTTCTGGGTCGTGACCCGCTCGACGCCGAGATGGCCCGGCATCTTCTTGTTCTTGAAGGTCTTGCCCGGGTCCTGACGGCCGCCGGTCGAACCGATCGAGCGGTGCGAGATCGACACGCCGTGCGTGGCGCGCAGACCGCCGAAGTTCCAGCGCTTCATGCCGCCCGCGAAGCCCTTACCCGTGGTGGTGCCCGTCACGTCGACGAACTGCCCCGGGATGAAGTGGTCCGCGGTGATCTCGGCGCCGACCGGGATCATCGCATCCTCGGTGACGCGGAACTCGGCGAGCTTGCGCTTCGGCTCGACCTTGGCGATCGCGAAGCGGCCGCGCTCGGCCTTGGACACGTTCTTGACCTTGGCCTTGCCGACGCCGACCTGCAGCGCGACGTAGCCGTTCTTCTCGATCGTGCGGTGGGCCACCACCTGGCACTGATCGACCTTGAGCACCGTGACCGGAACATGCTCGCCGGCGTCCGTGAAGACGCGGGTCATGCCGACCTTCTGTGCAATGACTCCTGAGCGCATGGTTCTCCCCCGCGCGGTTCTGCCCGAAGCTCCAGCGATCCCGAGGGACCGACTAGAGCTTGATCTCCACGTCCACGCCCGCGGCGAGGTCGAGCTTCATCAGCGCGTCCACGGTCTGCGGAGTGGGATCGACGATGTCGAGGACGCGCTTGTGGGTGCGCATCTCGAACTGCTCGCGCGACTTCTTGTCGATGTGGGGCGAGCGGTTGACGGTGTAGCGCTCGATCCGGGTCGGCAGCGGGATGGGCCCGCGGACCTGGGCACCGGTCCGCTTCGCCGTCGAGACGATCTCGCGGGTCGACGAGTCCAGGATGCGATGATCGAACGCCTTCAGGCGAATGCGGATGTTCTGGCCGTTCATGATTGTTCTTCGTCCTCGCGACGGGGAAGGGGCGGGCTCGAGGGCCCGCCCCCTCACCTGTCCCGCGTTGGCTCTGGAAGCGGCGAACCGATCACTCGGAGATGGAGGCGACGACGCCGGCGCCGACGGTGCGGCCGCCCTCGCGGATGGCGAAGCGCAGCTTCTCCTCCATCGCCACAGGCACGATCAGCGTCACGTCCATCGTCACGTTGTCGCCCGGCATCACCATCTCGGTGCCCTCGGGAAGCTGGCACACCCCCGTCACGTCCGTCGTCCGGAAGTAGAACTGCGGGCGGTAGTTCGTGAAGAACGGCGTGTGACGCCCGCCCTCCTCCTTCGTCAGGATGTACGCCTCCGCCTTGAACTTCGTGTGCGGCTTCACCGATCCCGGCTTGCACACAACCTGCCCACGCTCAACGTCCTCGCGCTTGGTGCCGCGCAGCAGGACGCCCACGTTGTCCCCCGCCTGGCCCTGGTCCAGAAGCTTGCGGAACATCTCGACGCCCGTCACCGTCGTCTTCGTGGTCGGCCGGATCCCGACGATCTCGACCTCCTCGCCCACCTTGATGATCCCGCGCTCCACGCGCCCCGTCACCACCGTCCCGCGGCCCGAGATCGAGAACACGTCCTCGATCGGCATCAGGAACGGCATGTCGATCGGACGCTCCGGCTGCGGGATGTAGGCGTCCACCGTCTTCATCAGCTCCAGGATCGCGTCGTGACCGATCTTCGGCTCACGGTTCTCCAGAGCGCACAACGCCGAGCCCTTGGTGATCGGGATGTCGTCCCCGGGGAAGTCGTACTTCGACAGAAGCTCGCGAACCTCAAGCTCGACCAGGTCCAGCAGCTCAGGGTCGTCGACCATGTCGACCTTGTTCATGAACACAACCAGCGCCGGAACGCCGACCTGCCGCGCCAGCAGGATGTGCTCGCGCGTCTGCGGCATCGGGCCGTCCGCCGCCGACACCACCAGGATCGCGCCGTCCATCTGCGCCGCGCCCGTGATCATGTTCTTCACGTAGTCCGCGTGGCCGGGGCAGTCCACGTGCGCGTAGTGACGGTTCGGCGTCTCGTACTCCACGTGCGCCGTCGAGATCGTGATCCCCCGCGCCTTCTCCTCCGGCGCCTTGTCGATCTGGTCGTAGGCCGTGAACGTCGCCCCGCCCGCCTCCGCCAGAACCTTCGTGATCGCCGCCGTCAGCGACGTCTTGCCGTGGTCGACGTGACCGATCGTCCCGATGTTGCAGTGCGGCTTCGTCCGCGAAAACTTTTCCTTGGCCATGGCCAGTCTCCGTAACGGTCAGTTGTTGAAATCGGGCCGCGCGGATCTCGCGGTCTGGCCCGGGAAAGTCGGGGCGCCCGGCGGGGCGCCCCAGGATCTCATCAGGCGTACTTCGCCACCACCTTCTCGGCCTCGCCGCGCGGGACCTCCTCGTAGTGGTCGAACTGCATCGTGAAGTTCGCGCGCCCCTGGGTGAAGGAGCGGAGCTGGTTCACGTAGCCGAACATGTTCGCCAGCGGCACCATCGCGTTGATGACGTTGGCGTTGCCGCGCATGTCCTGGCCCTGGATCTGGCCGCGCCGGGAGTTCAGGTCGCCGATGACCGAGCCGGTGTAGTCCTCCGGGGTCACCACCTCGACCTTCATCACCGGCTCGAGCAGGACCGAGCCGCCCTTCTGCAGAGCCTCGCGGAGCGCCGCCCGCGAGGCGATCTCGAAGGCCAGCGCCGAGGAATCGACCTCGTGGTAGGCGCCGTCGATCAGCTCCACCTTGATGTCGACCACCGGGAAGCCCGCCAGGATGCCCGCGGTGAGCACGCTGTTGAGGCCCTTCTCGACGCCCGGGATGTACTCCTTGGGCACCGCGCCGCCGACGATCTTCGACTCGAACGCGTAGCCCGCGCCCGGCTCGTTCGGCTCGACGACCAGCTTCACCCGCGCGAACTGACCGGTGCCGCCGGTCTGCTTCTTGTGGGTGTAGTCGATCTCGGTCCGGCGGGTCAGCTTCTCCCGGTACGCCACCTGCGGCTGGCCGATATTGGCCTCGACCTTGTAGGTGCGCTTCAGGATGTCGACCTTGATGTCCAGGTGGAGCTCACCCATCCCCTTGAGGATGGTCTGGCCCGATTCCTGGTCGGTCGAGACCCGGAAGGACGGGTCCTCGGCGGCGAGCTTCGAGAGCGCGATGCCGAGCTTCTCCTGGTCCGCCTTGGACTTCGGCTCGACGGCGATCTCGATGACCGGCTCGGGGAACTCCATCTTCTCCAGGATCACGGCCTTGACCGGGTCGGAGAGGGTGTCGCCCGTGCGGGTGTCCTTGAGGCCGGCCAGGGCCACGATGTCACCCGCATAGGCCTCCTTGATGTCCTCGCGGTTGTTGGCGTGCATCAGCAGCATGCGGCCGACGCGCTCGCGCTTGTCGCGGGTCGAGTTCAGGAGGTTGGCGCCGGACTCCACCTTGCCCGAGTACACGCGGCAGAAGGTGATCGTGCCGACATGCGGGTCGTCCATGATCTTGAAGGCGAGCATGGAGAAGGGATCGGTGTCGGTCGGCCGCCGGACCACCTCTTCCTCGGTCTTGTAGTCGATGCCCTTGATCTCGCCGCGGTCGGCGGGAGACGGCAGGTAGTCGACGACGGCGTCGAGCAGGGGCTGCACGCCCTTGTTCTTGAAGGCCGAACCGCACAGGACCGGGTGGAAGGCACGCCGCTGCACCGCGGTGCGCACGAGGCGGCGCATCGTGTCCTGGTCCGGCTCGGTGCCGTCGAGGTAGGCGGCCATCGCGTCGTCGTCCATCTCGACGCAGGCCTCGACGAGCTTGGTGCGGTACTCCGCCGCCTGCTCGGCGAGATCGGCCGGGATCTCCTCCTCGGAGAAGTTGGCGCCGAGCGCCTCACCCGACCACACGATCGCCTTCATCTTGATGAGGTCGATCACGCCGCGGAAGTTGCTCTCCGAGCCGATCGGCAGCTGCAGGCAGACCGGCTTGCCGGCCACGCGGTCGATGATGTCGGCGACGCACTTGAAGAAGTCGGCGCCGATCTTGTCCATCTTGTTGACGAAGACGACGCGCGGCACGTCGTACTTGTCGGCCTGGCGCCACACGGTCTCGGTCTGGGGCTCGACGCCCTGGTTGCCGTCGAGCACGCAGACGGCGCCGTCGAGCACGCGCAGCGAGCGCTCGACCTCGATGGTGAAGTCGACGTGGCCGGGGGTGTCGATGATGTTCAGGCGCTTGTCGCGCCAGAAGCAGGTCGTCGCGGCCGACGTGATCGTGATGCCACGCTCCTGCTCCTGCTCCATCCAGTCCATCGTGGCGGCGCCCTCATGGACCTCGCCAATCTTATGGGACTTGCCGGTGTAGTAGAGGATCCGCTCGGTCGTCGTGGTCTTGCCGGCATCGATGTGGGCCATGATGCCGAAGTTGCGGTAGTCCTCGATCGCGTGCGTGCGGGGCATCGGGGGGCTCCTGAAAGCGGGACGGCCGCTGGGTTACCAGCGGTAGTGCGAGAAGGCGCGGTTGGCCTCGGCCATCCGGTGGGTGTCTTCCCGCTTCTTGACGGCGGCGCCGCGGTTGTTGGCGGCGTCGAGGAGTTCGGCCGAGAGACGCTCGACCATGGTGCGGTCGTTGCGCGAGCGCGCCGCCTGGATCAGCCAGCGGATGGCGAGCGCCTGGCGCCGCTCGAGACGGACCTCGACCGGCACCTGGTAGGTGGCGCCGCCGACGCGCCGCGAGCGCACCTCGATGGCCGGGGCGACGTTGTCGAGGGCGGCCCGGAACACCTCGATCGGGTTCGCGCGGGCGCGGCTCTCGATGATGTCGAACGCGCCGTAGACGATGCTCTCGGCGACCGACTTCTTGCCCTCGTACATCACCGAGTTCATGAACTTGGTGAGCACCACGTCCCCGTACTTCGGATCCGGGATGATCTCACGCTTCTCGGCAGAATGGCGGCGGGACATCGCGCGCTTCCTTCACTGTGTCGAAATACGATCTGGTACGCCCCGCGCAGGCCACCTTGAGCGGTGAGGCCGGCGGCATCCTTGCGGGGCTGGCGATAGAACGCGTGGTGGGTACGCTTACTTCGGCCGCTTGGCGCCGTACTTGGACCGGCGCTGCTTGCGGTTCTTGACGCCCTGGGTGTCGAGCACGCCGCGCAGGATGTGGTAGCGCACGCCCGGCAGATCCTTCACGCGGCCGCCGCGGATCATGACGACCGAGTGCTCCTGGAGGTTGTGACCCTCGCCCGGAATGTAGCCGATCACCTCGAAGCCGTTGGTGAGCCGGACCTTGGCCACCTTCCGGAGCGCCGAGTTCGGCTTCTTCGGGGTGGTGGTGTAGACGCGGGTGCAGACGCCACGCTTCTGCGGGCAGGCATCCAGGGCCGGCACCTTGTTGCGGCTCTTCTGGATCTTCCGCGGATTGGCGATCAGCTGGTTGATCGTCGGCATGCCATTCCTCTCGCAACGCATCGCCGCCGGGGCGACCGTCAAATTCATCTCGTCCGGGCGGACCGGCGCTGAGGTCAGCGCAACGCAAATCGCGCCCCAGGCTGAAAACCAGCCTTTGGCGCGCCATGCGAGCAGAGGACCACCGGGGACGAGCCCTGCGGTCATGCCGGTCTGACACGTGTCAGTCGGTTTGAAGTTCGGTCGCGTTTAGGCGGCGTGGATCGAGGCTCGGAAGGCACGTCGATCAGCTGCCGCCTACGGCCAGCCGTTCAGTGGGGGGCTTCCTAGTCCCTGGGTCCGACGGTGTCAAGCGTTAAACAGTCGCGAAAGGGGGCGGTGCGCCCCTCCCCTACGCGATCGGGACGCCGATCGGGTCGGGACCGAAGCGGTTCGGCCCCGGATCGCCACGGCGGATATAGATCGCGGTCAGGAGCCAGAGATAGCATCCGACGGTGACGAGGCCGAGGATCACGGTGCCGGTCCCGGAGGAGTCGATGGTCGCCTCGATGATCGCCGTGACGACGGCGGCGGCGAGCGGGAGGGGCGGCACGAAACTCCACCACCCCGACCGCCCGACGTCGTGGCAGCGCTTGCAGGACAGGGCGATGCTCGACCAGAACGTGGCGAGGCCGATGATCTGGCCGACGACCGGAACCCAGCCGAGCAGCAGTGACGCAACGAACGTCACCAAGACGCCATAGAGCCAGTATTGGCGACGCGACACTCGCCCGGTAGGGTTGAAGTAGAAGCTCAGCCAGCCGCGACTCACCGCGGGATCGACCACGGTCGGCGCCGCCACGATGTAGATGCCGGCCGCATTGCCACCTGCGATTTCAAAATCGACCTCCTGCCCGGGACGAGGGAGCCCGTTCCGGGTGTCGGAGCCGGCGAAGCGGTAGCGCTGACCGTCGTCGCCAGCGATCAAGCCTGCCTCCGACACGCTCGCGGACGCGAGAACCCTTCCCCTCATGGCTGCCCCTGCCCGCTTTTCCGGATTCCCTGGCGTCGACGCGCCGGCGATCCTCGGAGACGAGGCGGCTCGCCGTCAACGGCGACGCTTGCCGGGCGCAATGGCGAAGCAGCGGGGTGCCGCTCGAGGATACGAAGCGTCGCTCCGCCCGGAGCGAGTCACCTTTCCGCGAGGATCTTCTCGCGGGCGGCGGAGGCGAGGAACGCGGATCGCGTCACCCCGCGAGACGCCGCCGCCTCGTCGATCTCGGCCAGGAGGTCGGCATCGAGGGACAGATTGGCCCGGACCGGCCGACCCGATTCGAGGAGCAGCGGGACAGCCACCGCGATGGAACCGGCGGCGAGCTCAGCAGCGACCTCCGGGTCTGCCCGCAACGCTTCCGGCGATCGCGGCACGGGACGGGCGAGTCCGGCAGCACTCCGATCGCGCATCCATTCGCGAAGGGCATCGCCTGCGAGTCGAAGGGTCTCGTCGACGGTTGCGGCCATGGCGGTACAACCCGGGCAATCAGGGAACGCGGCGCCGTAGGCGCCCGCCTCGCCGTCGACCAACGCAATGTAGCGGGGCGTCGTCACCTCCTCAGATCCAGCCTGCGGCCTTGGCGATGTTGCGGGCGACCCCCGGCGACAACTGCGGGTGACGCGGAACCATGATCTTCACGCCCGGACGGTTGGGGTGTCCGAACTTCGCATGCTTCGTACCGCCTTCATCCAGCCAGCCTTCGGCGAGGAGACGGTCTACGACCGATCGACGACTCGTCTCGACCTTGGGCATGGCATCCGGCTTGTGCGCAAATTTATGCGCAAAGGACCTTACCTGCAAGACTGAGTCTCAGGAGCGGGCGGGATGCAGGCGGGGGCTCGAGACGATAAGAAAGGGCCGGCGCCGCCCCTCGGCGACGCCGGCCCTCAATGGTGCCGTCGGAAGCGCCCCTCGCCTACTCGGCGGCAGGGAGTTCCTGCAGGGCCGCGCCGCTCTCGGCGGTCTTCTGGGCCATGATCAGCGCGTCGCGGCGGCGCGCGATCGACTTGATGTCGGCGATCATCGCGCCCGTGCCCGCCGGGATCAGCGACCCGACGATCACGTTCTCCTTCAGGCCCTCGAGGGTGTCGACCTTGCCGTTGACCGCCGCCTCGGTGAGGACGCGGGTGGTCTCCTGGAACGACGCCGCCGAGATGAACGAGCGGGTCTGCAGCGAGGCCTTGGTGATGCCGAGCAGGACGGGGACGCCCTGCACCGGCTTCTTGCCCTCCGCGAGCAGCTGCTCGTTGATGTCCGCCAGCTCCGTCCGGTCGATCTGGTCGCCCGTCAGGATCTCCGAATCGCCGCTGTCGGTGATCTCCACCTTCTGCAGCATCTGCCGGACGATCACCTCGATGTGCTTGTCGTTGATCGACACGCCCTGCAGCCGGTAGACCTCCTGGATCTCGTTGACGAGGTAGGCGGCGAGCTCCTCCACGCCCTTGATCGCCAGGATGTCGTGCGGCGCCGGGTTGCCGTCGACGATGAAGTCGCCGACCTCGACCACGTCCCCGTCCTGCAAGTGGATGTGCTTGCCCTTCGGGATCAGGTACTCGACCGGCTCCGACCCGTCATGCGGGGTGAGCGACAGGCGGCGCTTGTTCTTGTAGTCGCGGCCGAACGCGATGGTGCCCGACTTCTCGGCGATGATCGCCGCGTCCTTCGGGCGCCGCGCCTCGAACAGCTCCGCCACCCGCGGCAGACCGCCGGTGATGTCGCGGGTCTTGGCGCTCTCGGTCGAGACGCGGGCCAGGATGTCGCCGGCCTTCACCCGCGCTCCCGGATCCACGCCGATGATCGCGTCCACGGGCAGCAGGGCACGGGCGTCGGAGCCGCGGGGCAGCTTCTGCACCTTGCCGTTCTGGTCGTGGATCGCGAGCGCCGGACGCAGGTCCGCCGTGCGCGACGAGCCCCGCCAGTCGATGACGACGCGCTTGGCGATGCCGGTCGACTCGTCGGTGGTCTCGGTGATCGACTGGCCGTCGATCAGGTCCTCGTAGGCGACGATGCCGTCCACCTCGGTCAGGATCGGCCTCGTGTAGGGATCCCACTCGGCGATGCGCTGGCCGCGCTTGATCGCGTCGCCCTCGTCGACCCGGACGCGGGCGCCGTACTGCAGGCGGTGGACCGCCCGCTCGGTGCCGTCCGGCCCGACGATCACCACGGCCACGTTGCGGCCGATGGCGACGAGGTCGCCGTCCGAGTTCCGCGCGAGGCCGCGGTTGCGGATCCGCACCGTGCCCTCGAAGCTCGACTCGATGAAGGACGAATCCGCGATCTGGGCCGCGCCGCCGATGTGGAAGGTCCGCATCGTGAGCTGCGTGCCCGGCTCGCCGATCGACTGCGCCGCGATGACGCCGACCGCCTCGCCCTGGTTGACGGGCGTGCCGCGGGCGAGGTCGCGCCCGTAGCAGGTGGCGCAGACGCCGTTCTTCGTGGCGCAGACCAGCACCGAGCGGATCTTCACCTCCTGGATGCCCGCCTTGTTGATGGCGTCCAGGTGGCGCTCCTCGATCATCTGGCCCTTGGCGACGATGATCGAGCCGTCCTGCGCGACCAGATCCTCCGCCGTGGCGCGGCCGAGGATGCGGGTCGCGAGCGTCGCCACGACCTGGCCGGCGTCGATGATCGCCCGCATGCGGATGCCGGAATCGGTGCCGCAATCCACCTCGCGGATCACCGCGTCCTGCGCCACGTCGACGAGGCGGCGGGTCAGGTAGCCCGAATTCGCGGTCTTCAGGGCGGTGTCGGCGAGGCCCTTGCGGGCGCCGTGCGTCGAGTTGAAGTACTCGAGCACGTCCAGGCCTTCCTTGAAGTTCGAGATGATCGGGCTCTCGATGATCTCGCCCGACGGCTTCGCCATCAGGCCGCGCATCGCCGCAAGCTGCTTCATCTGGGCCGGCGAGCCGCGCGCGCCGGAGTGGCTCATCATGTAGATCGAGTTGACCTGCTTGTCGGCGCCCTTCTCGTCCTTCTGCACCGAGGAGATGCGGTTCATCATCTCGGCGGCGAGGCGGTCCGAGCACTTCGCCCAGGCGTCCACGACCTTGTTGTACTTCTCACCCTGGGTGATCAGGCCGTCCTGGTACTGCTGCTCGTAATCCTTCACGAGCGCGCGGGTCTCGTCGACGATCGACCACTTGTTCTCGGGCACCACCATGTCGTCCTTGCCGAACGAGATGCCGGCCCGGAAGGCGTGGCTGAAGCCGAGACCCATGATGCGGTCGCAGAAGATCACCGACTCCTTCTGACCGCAATGGCGGTAGACGGTGTCGATCATCGCCGAGATCTCCTTCTTGGTCATCAGCTTGTTGACGACGTCGAAGGGAACCTTGCGGTGCTTGGGCAGCACGCTGGACAGGATCACCCGGCCCGGCGTGGTGTCGTAGGTGCGCGTCAGCGGCTCGCCGTCCGGGCCGATGCCCGTCCAGCGCCACTTGATCTTCGAGTGCAGCGTCACCGCCCGCGAGGCCAGGGCGTGCTCCAGCTCGCCGACATTGCCGTAGACGCCCTGCATCGGGTTCTGCGGGTTGTTCGGCTTGTACTCGCCCGGCGCGCCGTCGGCGACGATCGACAGGTAGTAGAGCCCGAGCACGATGTCCTGCGAGGGCACGATGATCGGCGCGCCGTTCGCCGGGTGCAGGATGTTGTTCGTCGACATCATCAGCACGCGCGCTTCCAGCTGCGCTTCCAGCGACAGCGGGACGTGCACGGCCATCTGGTCGCCGTCGAAGTCGGCGTTGAACGCGGCGCAGACCAGCGGGTGCAGCTGGATCGCCTTGCCCTCGATCAGCTTGGGCTCGAAGGCCTGGATGCCGAGGCGGTGGAGCGTCGGCGCGCGGTTCAGCATCACCGGGTGCTCGCGGATCACCTCGTCGAGGATGTCCCAGACCTCCGGCTTCTCCTTCTCGACGAGCTTCTTGGCCTGCTTCACGGTGGCCGAGAAGCCCTTGGCGTCGAGGCGCGCGTAGATGAAGGGCTTGAACAGTTCGAGCGCCATCTTCTTGGGCAGCCCGCACTGGTGCAGCTTCAGCTCCGGGCCGACCACGATGACCGAGCGGCCCGAGTAGTCGACGCGCTTGCCGAGCAGGTTCTGGCGGAACCGGCCCTGCTTGCCCTTCAGCATGTCGGCGAGCGACTTCAGCGGGCGCTTGTTGGCGCCCGTGATGACGCGGCCGCGGCGGCCGTTGTCGAACAGCGCGTCGACCGCCTCCTGCAGCATCCGCTTCTCGTTGCGGATGATGATGTCGGGCGCGCGCAGCTCGATCAGCCGCTTCAGGCGGTTGTTGCGGTTGATGACGCGCCGGTAGAGGTCGTTGAGGTCCGACGTCGCGAAGCGGCCGCCGTCCAGGGGCACCAGCGGGCGCAGGTCCGGCGGGATCACCGGCACGACCGTCAGGATCATCCATTCCGGCTTGTTGCCCGAGAGCTGGAACGCCTCGATGATCTTGAGGCGCTTGAGCAGCTTCTTGGGCTTCAGGTCGGAGGTGGTGGTGGCGATCTCCTGGCGCAGGTCGGCCGCGATCTTGTCCAGGTTGAGATCCTGGAGGATGCGCCGGATGGCCTCGGCGCCGATCATCGCGGTGAACGAATCCTCGCCGTACTCCTCCTGCGCGCGCAGGTACTCCTCCTCCGAGAGGAGCTGACGCTCCTTCAGGGGGGTGAGGCCCGGCTCGATGACGACGTAGGACTCGAAGTAGAGGATGCGCTCCAGGTCCTTGAGCGCCATGTCGAGCAGGAGGCCGATGCGGCTCGGCAGCGACTTCAGGAACCAGATGTGCGCGACGGGCGCCGCGAGCTCGATATGGCCCATGCGGTCGCGCCGCACGCGCGCGAGAGTGACCTCGACGCCGCACTTCTCGCAGATGACGCCCTTGTACTTCATGCGCTTGTACTTACCGCACAAGCACTCATAATCCTTGATCGGCCCGAAGATCCGCGCGCA
Source organism: Methylobacterium sp. JK268 (assembly GCF_054052225.1). Lineage (NCBI taxonomy): Bacteria > Pseudomonadati > Pseudomonadota > Alphaproteobacteria > Hyphomicrobiales > Methylobacteriaceae > Methylobacterium > Methylobacterium sp. JK268. Next base: position 52,878 of record NZ_JBSVZN010000031.1, read on the forward strand.
GAACAGACCGTCCCGCTCCGGCTTGAACGTCCGGTAGTTGATCGTCTCGGGCTTCTTGATCTCACCGTAGGACCACGACAGGATCTTCTCAGGCGACGAGATCGAGATCTTGATCTGGTCGAAGCTCTGAGGTTGAGCCTGCTGGTTGAAAAGATTCATGACCTCTTGGTTCATGATCGTCTCCTTGAAGCCGACGGGCCGCCCCGAGGGGCCGGTGGGGCGGGCGTCGCGCTTGAAATCCGCGTGTCGTCGGAGCGCCCGGGCGGGACCGGGCGTCCCGCCGGGGAGCGGGACGGCGGCGCGCCCGCGGGATCGCTCCCGCGGCGCCTCCGTCCCGTGAGGGTGGCGTTTACTCGGCCGCCTCGGGCGGCGCCTCGAGCTGGTCGTTGGCCGCGCGCTTGGAGGAGATCAGCTCGACGTTGAGGCCGAGCGAGCGCATCTCCTTCACGAGCACGTTGAAGCTCTCCGGGATGCCCGCCTCGAAGGTGTCGTCCCCGCGCACGATGGCCTCGTAGACCTTGGTGCGGCCGGCGACGTCGTCCGACTTGACGGTGAGCATCTCCTGCAGCGTGTAGGCCGCGCCGTAGGCCTCCAGCGCCCAAACCTCCATCTCGCCGAAGCGCTGACCGCCGAACTGCGCCTTGCCGCCCAGGGGCTGCTGGGTGACGAGGGAGTACGGACCGATCGACCGGGCGTGGATCTTGTCGTCCACGAGGTGGTGCAGCTTCAGCATGTAGATGTAGCCGACCGTGACCTTGCGGTCGAAGGGCTCGCCGGTGCGCCCGTCGTAGAGCGTCGACTGCCCCGAGCGGTCGAGCCCGGCCATCTCCAGCATCGCCTCGATGTCGGCCTCCTTGGCGCCGTTGAAGACCGGCGTCGCCATCGGCACGCCGCGGCGCAGGTTGTTGCCGACCTCGGCGAGCTCGCGGTCCGACAGGCCCTCGATCTCGTGCGGGCTGTAGATGCTCCCCATCCGGTCGCGCAGCGGCGCGGCGTCCTGGGTGCGCAGGTAGGCGTCGACGGCCTGGGCGACCTGGCGCCCGAGCCCTGCGGCGGCCCAGCCCAGATGCGTCTCGAGGATCTGGCCGACATTCATGCGGCTCGGCACGCCGAGCGGGTTGAGCACGATGTCGGCGTGGGTGCCGTCCTCCAGGAACGGCATGTCCTCGATCGGCACGATCCGGGACACCACCCCCTTGTTGCCGTGGCGGCCCGCCATCTTGTCGCCGGGCTGGATCTTGCGCTTCACCGCCACGAAGACCTTGACCATCTTCATGACGCCGGGGGGCAGCTCGTCGCCGCGCTGCAGCTTCTCGACCTTGTCGAGGAAGCGCTGCTCCAGGCGCTTCTTCGACTCGTCGTACTGCTTCTGCATCGCCTCGATCTCGGTCATGAGGCGATCGTCGACGACCGCGAACTGCCACCACTGCGAGCGGGGGTAGTCCGCGATGGTCTCGCGGGTGAGCAGCGTGTCCTTCTTGAAGCCCTTCGGGCCGGCCACCGGCGACTGCCCCACCAGCACGTCGGCGAGACGCGCGTAGGTGTTGCGGTCGAGGATCGCCTGCTCGTCGTCCCGGTCCTTGGCAAGGCGCTCGATCTCCTCGCGCTCGATGGCCTGGGCGCGCTCGTCCTTGTCGACGCCGTGCCGGTTGAACACCCGCACCTCGACGATGGTGCCGGTGACGCCCGGGGGCACGCGCAGAGACGTGTCGCGCACGTCCGACGCCTTCTCGCCGAAGATGGCCCGGAGCAGCTTCTCCTCCGGGGTCATCGGGCTCTCGCCCTTCGGCGTGATCTTGCCGACCAGGATGTCGCCCGCGTGGACCTCGGCGCCGATATAGACGATGCCGGCCTCGTCGAGGTTCTTGAGCGCCTCTTCGGAGACGTTCGGGATGTCGCGGGTGATCTCCTCCGGCCCGAGCTTGGTGTCGCGGGCCATCACCTCGAATTCCTCGATGTGGATCGAGGTGAACACGTCATCCTTCACGATCCGCTCGGAGAGCAGGATCGAGTCCTCGAAGTTGTAGCCGTTCCAGGGCATGAAGGCGACGAGGACGTTGCGGCCGAGCGCCAGCTCGCCGAACTCGGTCGAGGGACCGTCGGCGATGATGTCGCCCTTCCTGACCACCTCGCCGACCCGGACCAGCGGCTTCTGCGTGATGCAGGTCGACTGGTTCGAGCGCTGGAACTTCTGCAGCCGGTAGATGTCGACGCCGGGCTTGGTCGGGTCGGTCTCCTCCGTGGCGCGGATGACGATGCGGGTGGCATCGACCTGGTCGATGATGCCCGCGCGCCGCGCCGCGATCGCCGCGCCGGAATCCCGGGCGACCACCGCCTCCATGCCGGTGCCCACGAAGGGCGCGTCGGCCCGCACCAGCGGCACCGCCTGGCGCTGCATGTTCGAGCCCATCAGGGCGCGGTTGGCGTCGTCGTTCTCCAGGAACGGGATCAGCGCCGCGGCCACCGACACGAGCTGCTTGGGGCTCACGTCCATCAGGTCCACGCGGTCGGGGGCGACCACGATCACCTCGCCGGCGCGGCGGCAGACCACGAGGTCCTCCGTCAGGCGGCGCTCCGCATCCATCGCGGCGCTCGCCTGCGCCACGTAGTACTTCGCCTCCTCCATGGCCGAGAGGTAGACCACCTCGTCGGTCACGATCCCGGCCTTCACGCGCCGGAACGGGGTCTCGATGAAGCCGTACTTGTTCACCCGCGCGAAGGTGGCGAGCGAGTTGATCAGGCCGATATTCGGGCCTTCCGGCGTCTCGATCGGGCAGATGCGGCCGTAATGGGTCGGGTGCACGTCGCGCACCTCGAAGCCCGCGCGCTCGCGGGTCAGACCGCCCGGGCCGAGGGCCGAGAGGCGCCGCTTGTGCGTCACCTCGGAGAGCGGGTTGGTCTGGTCCATGAACTGCGAGAGCTGCGACGAGCCGAAGAACTCGCGCACCGCCGCCGCCGCCGGCTTCGCGTTGATCAGGTCCTGCGGCATCACGGTATCGATGTCGACGGACGACATCCGCTCCTTGATGGCGCGCTCCATGCGCAGGAGGCCCAGGCGGTACTGGTTCTCCATGAGCTCGCCGACCGAGCGCACCCGGCGGTTGCCGAGGTGGTCGATGTCGTCGATCTCGCCCTTGCCGTCGCGCAGGTCGACCAGCGCCTTGACCACCGCGAGCATGTCCTCGCGGCGCAAGGTGCGCATGGTGTCGGGCGCGTCGAGGTCGAGGCGCATGTTCATCTTCACGCGGCCGACCGCCGAGAGGTCGTAGCGCTCGGCGTCGAAGAACAGCGAGTGGAACATCGCCTCGGCGGTGTCGAGCGTCGGCGGCTCGCCCGGGCGCATCACCCGGTAGATGTCGAACAGCGCGCCCTCGCGGGCCGAGTTCTTGTCCACCGCCAGGGTGTTGCGGATGTAGGGACCGACGTTGACGTGGTCGATGTCGAGCACCGGGATCTCCTCGATCCCGACATCCGACAGCGCCTTCAGCATCTTCTCGCTGATCTCGTCGCCCGCCTCGGCGTAGATCTCGCCGGTCTTGTAGTTGACGAGGTCCTCGGCGATGTACTGGCCGACCAGATCCTCGTCGGTGGCGCGCAGGGCCTTGGTGCCCTTCTCGGCGATCTGCCGGGCGGCGCGGGCGGTCAGCTTCTTGCCGGCCTCCAGCACCACCTCGCCGGAATCGGCATCGATGAGGTCGGTGGTGGCCTTGAAGCCCTTCAGGCGCTCCGCGTCGTAGGGCACGCGCCAGTCAGCGCCATCCCGGGTGTACGAGATGCGGTTGTAGAAGGTCGACAGGATCTCCTCGCCGTCGAGGCCGAGCGCGAAGAGCAGCGAGGTGACCGGGATCTTCCGCTTGCGGTCGATGCGCGCGTAGACGATGTCCTTGGCGTCGAACTCGACGTCGAGCCAGGACCCCCGGTACGGGATGATGCGGGCGGCGAACAGGAGCTTGCCCGAGGAGTGGGTCTTGCCCTTGTCGTGGTCGAAGAAGACGCCCGGCGAGCGGTGCATCTGCGAGACGATCACGCGCTCGGTGCCGTTGACGATGAAGGTGCCGTTCTCCGTCATCAGGGGCATGTCGCCCATGTAGACGTCCTGCTCCTTGATGTCCTTGACCGACTTGGCGCCCGTATCCGGGTCGACATCGAACACGATCAGGCGCAGCGTCACCTTCAGCGGGGCGGCGAAGGTGATCCCGCGCTGCCGGCACTCGTCGACGTCGTACTTCGGCGCCTCGAAGGTGTACTTCACGAACTCGAGCAGCGCGGTCGAGGAGAAGTCAGAGATCGGGAAGACCGACTTGAAGACGGACTGCAATCCTTCATCGGGACGACCGCCCTCGGGCTCGTCCACCATCAGGAACTGGTCGTAGGACGCCTTCTGGACCTCGATGAGGTTCGGCATCTCGGCGACTTCCCGGATCTTGCCGAAGAACTTGCGAATGCGCTTGCGACCGACCAGCGTGTTGGCCATAGGTGACCTCGCTCCTCATCCACCGCGTGACGGGGCCGGTGGGACGCGGGCGCCTTGTGCCCGCATCGACCGTCCCGGCCGGACCGCCCGCGGCGATCCAAAACCCGAATCCGACCATATGGGGATCCTTGCCCAGGATCCCGAGGGGGCGCCGGGCATGCCCGGCGCCGAAAAGCCTCTAGCCCGCGGGCGCGAACCCGCGGGCTGGAGGGTCCGCGGCGCGCCGGAGACCGGCGGCCGCGGGGCAGGTGCGGGCCGCGGGGGCCCGCATCGTCTTACTTGAGCTCGACCTTGGCGCCGGCCTTCTCGAGCTGGGCCTTGAGCTTGGCGGCGTCGTCCTTGGACACGCCCTCCTTGACCGGCTTGGGCGCGCCCTCGACCAGGTCCTTGGCCTCCTTGAGGCCGAGGCCGGTGATCGCGCGGACCTCCTTGATGACCTCGATCTTCTTGTCGCCGGCCGCGGTCAGCACGACGGTGAACTCGGTCTGCTCCTCGACCGGGGCGGCGGCGGCGCCACCGGCGGCCGGGCCGGCGGCCACGGCGACGGCGGCGGCGGCCGAGACGCCCCACTTCTCTTCGAGCAGCTTCGCGAGCTCGGCGGCCTCGAGGACGGTCAGGGACGACAGGTCGTCGACGAGCTTGGCAAGATCAGCCATTTCCAGTTCCTGCGTGTTGTCGGTTTGAACGATGGGTGTGTGAGCGAAGCGCCGTCAGGCGGCCTCGTCCGTCTTCGCTGAGTCGGCATAGGCCCCGAACACGCGGGCGAGCTTGGCCGCCGGCGCGTTGACGACCTGGGCGATCTTGGTCGCGGGCGCCTGCACGAGGCCCACGATCTTGGCGCGCAGTTCGTCGAGGGACGGCAGCGTGGCCAGAGCCTTCACGCCGTCCGGGTTCAGGGCCGTCGCGCCCATGGCGCCGCCGAGGATCACGAGCTTGTCGTTCACCTTGGCGAAGTCCACCGCCACCTTGGCGGCCGCGACCGGATCGCTCGAATAGGCGAGCAGGGTCGGGCCCTTCAGGAGGGGCTTGATGGAAGCGACGTCGGTGCCGTCGAGAGCGATGTTGGCGAGACGGTTCTTCGCGACCTTCACGGTGGCGCCGGCCTGCTTCATCTGCGCGCGCAGCTTCTGCATGTCGGCGACCGTGAGGCCCTTGTAGTGGGCCACGACGACCAGCGAGGTGGTGGAGAACACCTCGTTGAGCGACGCGACGAGATCAGCTTTTGCTGCTCTGTCCACCGGGCTCTCTCCGGTTGGCGGAACCAGGATCGGTCCCACCGGTTGCACATGCCGCCCGTGCTGAGCCGGGGCCTTGGCAGACCGCGGCGGCGCGAGCGACGCTTCACGGCCCTGTCCCCGAACCGGCGGCCTTGCGGCCGGTCGTCCCGGGTGAGATGGTTCAAACCGACACCCTGCCCGCCCGCGAGGGTGGCGAGGGCTTGTGAAACTCGGTCTTCCCCGTCTGTGCAGGCCCTTGCGGATTAAGCCGGAGAACCGGCGCCTGCAGTCTCGGACAGGACATGGCCGGACGGGGCGCGAGGGGAGACCCCTTGAGCCCGCCGGCCATTCGTCACCCGGTTGCCCGGGGACCTCTCGTCAGGTCACGACCAATCGGTCGAGCCCTTTCAGAAGGAGTGAAAACGTGGAGCGCGGTCTATAGCGGCGTGCAAGCTCCCTGCCAAGGGGCAACGCGCGGCCATTCGGTCGCAGGGGAGCGATTCTTCACCCTCTGGCAGGAACTCGCCCGGTCAGGCCGCCTGCCGCTCCCGTCCCCGGCGCCACCAGCCGCCGCTCTTGGCCCGCTGCACCGGATGGGCGGCGTAGAAGGAGGCGTTGTGCTCGCCGCGCAGGGCCTCGCGGGTGAAGCGGATCAGGTGGTGGGCGACGAAACCCATGTTGAACACCGCCTCGATCTGCCCGCGCCGCAGGGCGTAGCCCGCCGCCCGCCAGAAGGCGCGGCGGTAATCGGACAGCAGGCCGACCCGCAGCGCGATGTTGAAGCCCATCACCAGGGCGCGGCGCAGGTTGTCCCGCGTCAGCCGATACTTCACGGGAATCGCGATCCGGTTCACGTAGGTCACGTCGATCTGATGCCGGAAGCGGTCGAAGAGCTGCTCGGGCGCGTAGGCATGGGCGATGGCCCGCCGCCAGCTCGCCACGACCTCATCGTGCGGGCGCAGGAAGCGCACGTTCGATTCGAGGGTGGGATCGTCCACGAGGCGCCCCTCCTTGGCGAGCCGGTCCCAGAGTGGCGTGCGCGGCAGCGCCTGGAGCAGGTTCATGGTCAGGACCGGCACCTTCGAGCGGTCGATGAAGGTGAGGAGCTTGCCCTCGGATTCCGCCGTCTCGGTGTCGAGGCCGAGGATGATGCCGGAGGTGACCTCCAGCCCGTAGGAATTGAGCGTGGCGATGCCCTCCAGCATCGGCACGGCGGCGTTGTGGGTCTTGTCGATGGTCTTGAGCGCGTCGAGTTCCGGCGTCTCGATGCCGACGAACACCGTGCAGAAATTCGCCTGTCGCATCAGCTCCAGGATCTCGGGCTGCTTGGCCATGTTGAGGGTGGCCTCGCAGGCGAATTGCAGGGGGTAGCCGTTCCGCTTCTGCCACTCCACGAGGTGGGGCAGCATCTCCCGCGTGGCCTTGCGGTTTCCGATGAAGTTGTCGTCCACGAAGTAGACCACGGCCGGGTGGCCCGGCTGGGCGATGATGGCGTCGAGTTCGCCGAGGAGCTGCTCGGGGGTCTTGAGCCGCGGCTGGCGGCCGTAGAGGGCCGGGATGTCGCAGAACTCGCAGCGATAGGGGCAGCCCGAGGAGAATTGCAGCGAGCCGATCAGGTAGCGCCGCAGCGGGACCTGGTCGTAGGCGGGGGTCGGGAAGTCGGCGAGGCCGATCCGGTCCTTGGTCTCGAGGCGCACCTGGGCGGGCGGGCGCGCGACGTCGCGGTCGAGGCAACGGATCAGATCGTCGGTGGCGTCGCCGATCTCGCCGATATGGAGGTAGTCGAAATCCGGGTACTGCTCGGGCTGGCCCGAGACCGAGGGCCCGCCCAGCACCGCGACGCGGCCGGCGGCGTGGGCGCGCTCGCCGATGTCGCGGATCTGCTGCGCCTGGATGTGCATGCCGGAGACGAAGACCGCGTCCGCCCAGGCGAAGTCGGCCGGGGCGGCGGGCGCGATGTTCTCGTCGACGAACCGGACCTGCCAGGCCTCCGGCAGGTAGGCGGCGATGAGGAGCAGGCCCTGCGGCGGCATGAACGCCTTCACCCCGCCCATCAGCGGGTAGGCGTGCTGGAAGGTGCCGAAGGACGGCGTGTAGGCGGGGAAGACGCACAGGATGCGTCGGGTGGAGGAGACCGGGACGGAGCTGCGCATGGGGCGCTATCTAGCACAGCGTCGCCGGTTGGCGCCCCCTCGGACGCGGGTTTGTGAGCCGAGCCGGGAGGGCTCGCGGAAGCCAGCGCGATCGCGCATGGACACATTGTATTGACACTGCCGGCTCCGGATGATGCTCGAGCGGGAAGAAGCGGATCTCGCGAAGCAGGGATCGATGCCGTGCTCGGATCGGCCGCAATCGAAGGACATCCGACCGTCGACGAGCCAGCGCGCCGATGAGCAGAGGTTCGTGCGCCGACGATTGGCGGGGAAACCGATGTCTTTTCGACTCCGATCCGAACTTGGCGCGGCGCCAGCAGGCGCCTCATCCCGATGAGGAGATCCCGCGATGCTGACAAGAAACTCCATCGTGACCTTTACGGCTGAGGACTTGGCTCGGCTGAGAGCCCAGGGCTTGGACCGTACGGACTGGTCGCGTGTCAAAGCCGTGAGCGGCGCGGAGCTGGAGCAGGCGGTCGCGAGCGACCCGGAGGAAGCCGATCTGGAGATCGATTGGGATCGCGCAACCGCCACGTCGGCAAGGCCACGATGACGATTCGCCTCGCTCCGGACGTCCTGGCCTCCTTCCGAGAAAGGGGGCGCAGGTATCAGTTCCTCACCGGGCTCGCCGTCCCTCGCGGATGAACGCGTGTTCCGAGTGGCGGTGAAGATATCGAATTACTGATGCTGGTGCGTCGATGCCCGTGCAGGATCCCCTCTCGAGGAGGCTATCGCGTGCACGATGTTCCGCGATCGTCTCGTCAGCTGAACGAATGGAAAAAACACGACACTCCTCATGCTGAGGTGCGACCGTAGGGAGCCTCGAAGCACCCCAGAACAGTCGATCCAAGCAGCCGTCGTCTTGGAGCATCAGTCGAGGGTGCTTCGAGGCTCCCTTTGGTCGCACCTCAGCATGAGGCGTGTCGCGCGCTCCAGGAGCGTTCCGTCGAGGAACACGTTGCGGAGCGTTGCGCACACGGCCGCCTGCTTGAGAGGAAGGATCCCCACGCAACGATCCCGGACACCGGGTGGTCCACATCGCGCAGCACGACAATGCCTCGCGAACGCGCTCGATTGAGACGCGCATCAATGCCGTGTTGCGTGCGCACATCGGGCATCGCCTCGGATCGGGCGGGCCTCGCTGAACCACCGCACACGCGAAAACGCCCGGCCTCGCGGCCGGGCGTTTTCCATCTCTTCGAACAGGGACGGGATCAGGCCGCGCCCTGCTGCGCCGCGAGCACGCTCGCCGGGTCGACCTTGATGCCGGGGCCCATCGTCGAGGAGACGGCGATGCGCTGGATGTAGGTCCCCTTGGCGCCCGTGGGCTTGGCGCGCGCCACCGCGTCCGCGAAGGCGCGGGCGTTCTCGACGATCTTCTGGTCGTCGAAGGACACCTTGCCGATGCCGGCGTGGATGATGCCCGCCTTCTCGACGCGGAACTCGACCGCGCCGCCCTTGGCGGCGCCGACCGCGCCCTTCACGTCCATGGTGACGGTACCGACCTTCGGGTTCGGCATCAGGCCGCGCGGGCCCAGCACCTTACCGAGACGCCCGACCAGGGGCATCATGTCCGGGGTCGCGATGCAGCGGTCGAAGTCGATCGTGCCGCCCTGGATCGTCTCCAGGAGATCCTCGGCGCCCACGATGTCCGCGCCCGCCGCCTTGGCCTCGTCCGCCTTGGCGCCGCGGGCGAACACCGCCACGCGCACCGTGCGGCCCGACCCGTTCGGCAGGTTGCAGACGCCGCGAACCATTTGGTCCGCGTGGCGCGGATCGACGCCGAGGTTCATCGAGATCTCGAAGGTCTCGTCGAACTTGGCCTTCGAGCGCTCCTTGATCATCTTCACCGCGTCGGTGAGGGAGTAGACCTTGGTCGGGTCGATGCCCTCGCGGGCGGCGCGGATGCGCTTGCCAACATGTGCCATGCTGCCCTCCCCTTAGCCGGTGATCTCGAGGCCCATGGCCCGGGCGGAGCCGCGGATCATGGCGACGGCGGAATCGACCGAATCGCAGTTCAGGTCGGGCATCTTCCTCTCGGCGATCTCGCGGATCTGCGCCTCGGAGATCTTGCCGGCGGGCGCGCCCTTGCCGGGGGTCTTCGAGCCGGAGGCCGGCTTCTTGCCGATCTTCATGCCGGCCGCCTTCTTGAGGAAGAACGACACCGGCGGCTGCTTCATCTCGAAGGTGAAGGAACGGTCCTGATACGCGGTGATGATCACCGGGATCGGGGTGCCCTTCTCGATCTGCGCGGTCTTCGCATTGAAGGCCTTGCAGAATTCCATGATGTTGAGGCCGCGCTGACCGAGCGCGGGGCCGATCGGCGGGGACGGATTGGCGGCGCCGGCCGGCACCTGAAGCTTCACGTAGCCCGTGATCTTCTTCGCCATGGGACTGCTCCCTTGGGTTGCCCCGTGCCCTCAGGGGGCGCGACGGGGCGGTTGCAGGTCGCGGTGCGGCCCGGATCTCCCGGCGGCGAACCGGGCGGGCCTCCCGCGGATGGAGGCGAATGGCGAATGGCGAATGGCGAATGGTGTTTCGCCCGACGGACCATGCCCGCCGGCGCGCCATTCGCTATTCCCTACTCGCTATTCGCCGAAACGATCAGACCTTCTCGACCTGACCGTATTCGAGCTCGACCGGGGTCGCCCGGCCGAAGATGGAGACCGCCACCTTGAGGCGGGAGCGGCTCTCGTCGACTTCCTCGACGACGCCGTTGAAGGAGGCGAAGGGGCCGTCCGCGACGCGGACCTGCTCGCCGACCTCGAACGAGATCGAGGCCTTGGGGCGCTCGGTCCCTTCCTGGACCTGGCCCTTGATGCGCTCGGCCTCCGCGTCCGGGATCGGCACCGGCTTCGACTTGTCGGCGCCGAGGAAGCCCGTGACCTTCGGGGTGTTCTTGATGAGGTGGTAGACCTCGTCGGTGAGGTCGCACTTCACCAGCACGTAGCCGGGGAAGAACTTGCGCTCGGCGTCGACCTTGCGGCCGCGCCGGACCTCCACGACCTTCTCGGTCGGGACCATCACCTCGTCGAACTTGTCCGAGAGGCCGCGCTGCGCGGCCTGGTCCTTGATCGACTGCGCGACCTTGTTCTCGAAATTCGAATAGGCGTGGACGATGTACCAACGCTTGGACACGGACTCTCTCCTCAGGCCCCGATGCCCAGGACCAGGGTGACGAGGTAGCGCAGCACCTGATCGACCACCGTGAAGAAGAGGCTCGCCACCACCACCATGACGAAGACCATCAGGGTGGTGATCAGGGTCTCCTTGCGGGTCGGCCAGGTGACCTTCCGGCCCTCGTCGCGGACCTGCTGCAGGAACTCGAAGGGGCCGACGCGCTTGGGCGCCGGCCGGGCCGGCGGCGTCGGCGCGCTGCCCGATCCGCGGGGCGCGGGGGTGCCGCGGGACGCGTTGCGCCCGAGGTCCACTTTCTTCGTCGCTTCGTTCGATGCCATGGTCCGACTAGCCGTCGCCGCTCGAAACCAACAGAGGCGCGGAGCCTGGATGAACCCCCAAGCCCGCGCCGCCCGCCTGTTCGTTCTGGGATGGGCGATGCCTCTAGCGCAGTTGCGCCGGCTTGTCGATGGCCCCGGAGCTGTCGAGGATGGGCGACCGGATCTGAAAGACGGGAAGAGGTCGCACGGACTGTCGCGGTCTCTGGCAGGAGTGGAGGGACTCGAACCCCCAACCCCCGGTTTTGGAGACCGGTGCTCTGACCAGTTGAGCTACACTCCTGCAGCGCCGCGGCGCGCCCGCTCCTTAGCGGGAATGGGGGGCGGGACGCAAGGGGATTGTCCCGCCGGACCCGGCTCGCTGGCGAGCGCCCGCTTCAGCCACGCCACGAAGGCCCGTCCGGCCGCGCCCTCCCCGCGCGCCGAAGCCGGACGGACGGCGAGGCCGTCCGGGACGCGCAGCCATCCCCAGAGGGCCACGAGGCGCCCGCTCTCCAGCTCCTGCCGCACGAGGCGGGCTTCCACCAGCGCAACGCCCATGCCGGCCGCCGCCGCCTCGATGCACAGATTCGTGTGGGGGAAGAGCAGGTCCGACGTCGTCGCGAGGCGGCAGCCGGTCGCGTCCTGCCACGCGTCCCACGCCCGCGACGCGTGTTCCTGGACGATCCTCCGCTCGGCCGCGAGGCCCTCGGCCGAGCGGAGGACCGGGTAACCGGGCGCGCAGACCGGACCGAAGAAGGTGTCCGCGAGGAAGACCCGCGTCTCCCCGGGACCGAGCGGGAAGGCGAGCCGGTCCCACGTCAGGAAGAGGTCGGCATCCTCCGCGCTCTCGCGCGGCGACAGCATCGACAGGCGGATCGAGAGGCCGGGGTGCTGCCGGTCGAGATCGGCCAGACGTGGGACGAGCCAGCGGACTGCGAAGGTGGCGGAGCACACGACGTGCAGGACCGCCCCGCGCGCGTCGTCCTGCAGCTGCCGGTAGCCGCGCTCCAGGTCGTCGAACGCCCCGGCGACGACCCGGTGAAAGACCTCGCCCTGCCGGCTGAGTCTCAGCCCGGTCCCCTCCTTCTCGAACAGCGCGATGCCGGCTTGGTCCTGCAGGGTTCGGAGCTGCCGGCTGATTGCGCCGTGCGTGCGCCCCAGTTCCAGCGCCGCTCTCCCGACCGAGCCGAGCCGCGCGGTCGCCTCGAACGCCTTCAGGGCGGAGAGCGGCGGAAGCACGCGAACCATGACAAGCCCCGTCCGTGAGGTCCGCTCACCGAACCGAGCGAAAAACTCGATGGTGGCGATCCTGACCTAACGGCATAACGGCCGGGCCCCAAGGTCCGAACGCCGAGGTCCGCGCTTCGAGGGAGGACGATGATGACCGCCGATGTGATCCGCTTTCCCTCGATCCGGCGCGGGGCTGTGGCGCGGATCGATGATGGCGGAGAGCCCCGCCCGGCCCCGACCGATGCCTCGGCCTACGAGACGCCGCCGGTCCCCGCCGCCGGCGGTGCCAGGGAGGCGGCCGGATCCCGGCAACGCCTCGGTCTGCGCGGCGTGCTGGCCCTGTGGTGTCGTCGCCGACGGGAGCGTGCGACCCTCGCGCGCGAGTTGCCGGCGATGCCCGACGAGATGCTTGCCGATCTCGGCCTCACCCGGTGCGAGGCGCGGGCGGAGAGCCGCAAGCCGTTCTGGCGCGCGTGAGCCTGAACCCCGAGCGGGGGCGGACGCTCTCGCGCCCGCCCCCGCTCCGGCCATGGCGGTCCGGGCCGCAGCCCGGGCCGTTGTCGAGGTGATTTACTCGGAGATGGAGGCGACGACGCCGGCGCCGACGGTGCGGCCGCCCTCGCGGATGGCGAAGCGCAGCTTCTCCTCCATCGCCACAGGCACGATCAGCGTCACGTCCATCGTCACGTTGTCGCCCGGCATCACCATCTCGGTGCCCTCGGGAAGCTGGCACACCCCCGTCACGTCCGTCGTCCGGAAGTAGAACTGCGGGCGGTAGTTCGTGAAGAACGGCGTGTGACGCCCGCCCTCCTCCTTCGTCAGGATGTACGCCTCCGCCTTGAACTTCGTGTGCGGCTTCACCGATCCCGGCTTGCACACAACCTGCCCACGCTCAACGTCCTCGCGCTTGGTGCCGCGCAGCAGGACGCCCACGTTGTCCCCCGCCTGGCCCTGGTCCAGAAGCTTGCGGAACATCTCGACGCCCGTCACCGTCGTCTTCGTGGTCGGCCGGATCCCGACGATCTCGACCTCCTCGCCCACCTTGATGATCCCGCGCTCCACGCGCCCCGTCACCACCGTCCCGCGGCCCGAGATCGAGAACACGTCCTCGATCGGCATCAGGAACGGCATGTCGATCGGACGCTCCGGCTGCGGGATGTAGGCGTCCACCGTCTTCATCAGCTCCAGGATCGCGTCGTGACCGATCTTCGGCTCACGGTTCTCCAGAGCGCACAACGCCGAGCCCTTGGTGATCGGGATGTCGTCCCCGGGGAAGTCGTACTTCGACAGAAGCTCGCGAACCTCAAGCTCGACCAGGTCCAGCAGCTCAGGGTCGTCGACCATGTCGACCTTGTTCATGAACACAACCAGCGCCGGAACGCCGACCTGCCGCGCCAGCAGGATGTGCTCGCGCGTCTGCGGCATCGGGCCGTCCGCCGCCGACACCACCAGGATCGCGCCGTCCATCTGCGCCGCGCCCGTGATCATGTTCTTCACGTAGTCCGCGTGGCCGGGGCAGTCCACGTGCGCGTAGTGACGGTTCGGCGTCTCGTACTCCACGTGCGCCGTCGAGATCGTGATCCCCCGCGCCTTCTCCTCCGGCGCCTTGTCGATCTGGTCGTAGGCCGTGAACGTCGCCCCGCCCGCCTCCGCCAGAACCTTCGTGATCGCCGCCGTCAGCGACGTCTTGCCGTGGTCGACGTGACCGATCGTCCCGATGTTGCAGTGCGGCTTCGTCCGCGAAAACTTTTCCTTGGCCAT